>NZ_JBTNCY010000009.1:0-190034 GCF_054511255.1 Arthrobacter monumenti
AAAATCGACCCATCGAAGAACTACCAAAAAGCAATTTCCCGCCTGAACAGGTGACTCGTTAAAGACTAATGTCTCGGGACATCGTTCTACCGATGTCCCGAGACATTACATAGTGCGCGGAGGGGGACTTGAACCCCCACCCTCTATCCGAGGACTAGCACCTCAAGCTAGCGCGTCTGCCTATTCCGCCACCCGCGCAGGTGGTGTTTCGTGGGTTTGAAAACGACTTCAAACTCAAGAAAGCAGCGAGAAAAACCATACCATGAGCCACGCCGATGTCCTCAATCGGAAGAAGTGCGTACCGGAAACCTTCATGTGGATAGGGTGGTGGTATCTACGTCAAATGAGGAGTGAGTTGTGAGCACCATCAGCCCCGAGGATGAAGTCACCCGCATCTGCCAGGAACTTATCCGCATTGATACTTCCAATTTCGGAGACGGCTCGGGGCCGGGGGAGCGGGCGGCGGCCGAATACACAGCCGCGCTGATGGACGAAGTCGGTCTCCAGACTCAAATTCTGGAATCCGAGCCCGGCCGCGCTTCCGTAGTAGCACGGATGAGCGGAGAGGACCCGAACGCAGGCGCGCTCGTAGTCCATGGGCATCTCGACGTCGTTCCCGCCATGAAGGAGGATTGGTCGCGCGATCCCTTTGGCGGCGAGGAGGCGGACGGTCTGATTTGGGGACGCGGCGCCGTCGATATGAAGGACATGGACGCGATGATCCTGTCGGTGCTGCGGGACTTCGCACGCACCGGGCGGAAGCCGAAGCGCGACCTGATCTTTGCGTTCTTCGCCGACGAGGAAGCCGGCGGGAAGTACGGTGCTTCATGGCTGGTGGACAATCATCCCGAACTGTTCGAGGGCGCAACCGAGGCGATCTCCGAGGTGGGCGGTTTTTCGGCCCAAATCGGTGGTCAACGCGCCTACCTGTTGCAAACGGCAGAGAAGGGGATCTCCTGGCTCCGGCTCACCGCTCACGGCCGTGCAGGACACGGGTCGCAGATCAGTTCTGACAACGCAATCACCAAACTGGCCAGAGCCGTGGCCAGGGTGGGCGATTACCAGTGGCCGATTGAGCTGACGCCGACGACACGGCAGTTCCTGGACAGCGTCACGGAGATGACCGGCGTCGAATTCGACCCTGATAATCCAGAAAAGATCCTGGCGGAGCTGGGCACCGTGGCAAGATTCGTTGGCGCCACTCTGCAGAACACGTCCAATCCTTCGGTGTTGAAGGGCGGCTACAAACATAATGTCATTCCGGGCATGGCCGAAGCGCTCGTGGATGTCCGGACTCTGCCTGGCCAGGAGCAGCAGGTACTCGAAATCGTCAAAGAACTTGCCGGCGATGGCGTGGACGTCACCTATGATCACAAGGACGTCTCCCTGGAGGTGCCGTTCTCCGGAAACCTGGTGGACTCGATGGTCGACGCCCTGCATGCCGAGGATCCGGGAGCCAAGGTGCTTCCGTACACCCTCTCCGGCGGTACTGACAATAAGTCGCTAAGCAGGCTCGGCATTACTGGCTACGGCTTTGCGCCGTTGCAGCTTCCGCCTGAGCTCGATTTCACGGGGATGTTCCATGGGGTCGATGAGCGAGTCCCTGTGGAGTCCTTGAAATTCGGCACCCGTGTGCTGGGCCGGCTGCTGAGCAACTACTGAGATGAGTCTCGCCGTTGAAGAATTGCTGACGGAGGGCCTGCTGGAAACTCTGCGCGGCCGTGCCAGGGGGTACGACGAACGCAACGAGTTCTGCCACGAGGACCTAAACGATCTCGCCGCAGCCGGCTATCTGAAAATGTTCGTGCCGCTTGATGCTGGCGGGCTTGGGTTTGATCTCCAGAAAGTTGCAGCCGCCCAGCAGCGGCTTGCCTCGGCAGCTCCGGCAACCGCCCTGGCAGTAAACATGCACCTGGTCTGGACGGGTGTGGCCAGCTTGTTGGAGGCCCGCGGCGACAGGTCTTTGCACTACGTCCTCACGGAGGCGGCCGAGGGGGAGGTCTTCGCGTTCGGAATATCGGAGGCTGCCAACGATTCCGTGCTGTTTGATTCGAATACGGTGGCAGAGCCCACGGGCAATGGCGGCTACCGGTACACCGGAACCAAGATCTTCACCAGCCTGTCTCCGGTGTGGACAAGGCTGGGCGTTTTCGGCAAAGACTCGACAGGTCCGGAGGACCAGCTGGTCTACGGTTTCGTGGACCGGACGTCGCAGGGTTACAGCATCAAGGATGACTGGAACACGCTGGGGATGCGGGCCAGCCAGTCCAATTCGACGGTCCTCGACGGCGTTGAAGTGCCAGCGGCGCGGATCTTCCGGAAACTTCCGGTAGGCCCAAACCCGGATCCGCTGATATTCGCCATTTTCGCAACGTTCGAGACTCTGCTTGCGGCCGTCTACTCCGGGATCGGCAGCCGGGCGGTCGACCTTGCCGTGGAAGCAGCGCACGGCCGGGCCTCTGCAAAGCACGGTGGTCGGAGCTATGCGCAGGATCCGGATATCCGCTGGAAGGTGGCCGATGCCGTTATGGCCATGGACGGAATCAACCCACAACTCGCACAGACCGCCAAGGACGTGGACGATCTGATTGATCATGGGCCCTACTGGTTCCCCAAACTTGTGGGACTCAAGGTGCGGGCCACCGAGACGGCGCGAAACGTCGTCGACACTGCCATCCGGGTATCAGGCGGCCGGGGATACTTCCGCGGCAGCGAACTGGAGCGGCTCTACCGGGATGTTCTGGCGGGGATGTATCACCCCTCGAACGATGAATCCGCTCACGCAACCGTGGCGAACGCTTGGCTGGGGCCGCTGGAGGACTGACAATTGGCCGGACTGGACTAACGCGGGGACTGGCTATGCCGTCCGGGCCACGCGTAGGATTTTCCGGCGGAGCCAGTACCTGCGGGCGCCGCCAAAATAGATCACGCTGCGTTCCAGTTCCCACTTGCCGTATTCGGCGTGCTCATTCAGTCGCCGTCGTGCCTCAGGCAGCGACTCAACGGGGCTGACTGTTAGGACCAGATATTCGAACTGGCGGGCGTAGTCGCGTTCCCGTTTCGATGAACTCTTTTGAATTTGTTCTCTCACGGTCCTCCAAGTCCCGGCAGGGTGCCCGTTGCTCGACGTCCTGGACTTCGGACTTTACTCAAGATCCGAGCCTAGTGCATCCGATCCGGATTTGAACGGAAGGGTGCCCATTCAACTAGTGGAATGAACCGGCGTTTTTCTGCCAGCGAAGGAAAAGAGCCAACTAAGTTCTTCCTGCCCCCTCCTTTTTCGCCGAATAACCGATAACGTCTACTACATGAGCATTGATCCGCGTGTCGCGCTCCAGTCTTTGACGTCGGCTCTGGAAGAGCATTTGGCGGCAGCCACGAGCCGCCGTGGTGATGCTGATCCGTCAGTGGAATCAGCGTATCTCGCCATTGCCGATGCGTTCGAGGCCTACGAGGAAGCGCTTTACGACGCTTATAACGAAGTGACTCCGCTAGTCATCTACGACGACGATGACGAGGACGAAGATGACGACGGGATGGACGACGACGACCTCGGTGAAGAAGACGATCTCGAGGTCGTGCGCAACTAATCCGCCAGTGCGGAAACCTCGTCGAGCACCTCGGCAATCTGGGCTGGAACAGCACTGAAGTTACCCGAAACGGCTTCCTTCAACTGGGCGGGGGTCCGGGCGCCAACAATGGCAGCCGAGAGCGCCGGCTGTTGCAGGAGCCAGCCGAGGGCTAATTCCAGAGGCTGGCGGTCGAGCCCGCGGGCGGCCGTAATCAGCGCTTCTGTGATTCGTTCCGGCCTGCCGGAAAGGTACGGTTCGACGTAAGCCGCCAGACGGTCGCTGGCGCCGCGCGAATCGGCCGGGATATTCCCGCGGTACTTTCCGGTCAATACGCCACGACCCAGCGGAGACCAGGCAAGGACGCCTATCCCCAGGGCCTTTGCGGCGGGAAGGATCTCCCGTTCGGCGGAGCGCTGGATCAGGGAGTACTCCACCTGGTTCGCGATAAGGGGGACGGGGGAGATCGATGCGGCCCGGGCAAGTTGCCAGCCTGAGTAGTTGGACACTCCTGCGTAGCGGGTCCGGCCGGTTGATACTGCCAGCTCCAGGGCGCCCAGCGTTTCCTCCAGTGGGACATGCTCATCCCAAGTATGTGCGAGCCAGAGATCGAGGTGATCCGTCCCCAGCCTCGCCAATGTGCCGTCCAGCGCGTCAAGCATTGCGCGGCGTGAGGTATCAACGGTGCGTTTGCCGTTGCGCCGGGAGATTCCGGCCTTGGAAACGATAACTAGGTCCTGCCGTGCCACCAGGTCGCCGAGCATGGCACCGAGGATGGCTTCACTGCTGCCGTCCGAATAGCCGGCGGCTGTGTCGACGAGGCTGCCCCCGGCGTCGATAAAACTGCGCAGAGACTCGGCGGCGGCCTCCTCATCAGTCTCGTGCCCCCAGGACATGGTTCCCATCCCGAGTTCGGAGACCTGCAATCCACTCGAGCCCAAGTATCGTTGCTGCATAGAAGTAAGCCTAACGGTGTTTCCAGTCACTTCCGGCACAGTTGAGCGCGGTCCTTGTCCGAATCATGCCGGACATTGCTTTAGGGTCTTTATGTGACATGGATTGAAGTAGTCATTCTTGGACTGGTACAAGGACTGACGGAATTCCTGCCGATTTCGTCCAGCGCACATCTGCGCGTGGTCGGCGAGTTCCTGCCTGGCGGCGAGGACCCTGGGGCGGCATTCACCGCGATCACCCAGCTGGGCACAGAGACCGCCGTCGTCGTCTATTTCTGGCGCGACATCGTCCGCATCATCAAGTCCTGGTTCGGGTCGTTGCGCGGCACGGTTCCGCGCAACGACCCTGATGCACGCATGGGTTGGCTCGTCATTATCGGCAGCCTGCCAATCGGCATTCTGGGACTCGTCTTCCATGACGCAATCGAAACCACGCTGCGCGGTATGTGGCTGACAGCGACCATGCTCATCGTCTTTGGTGTCTTCCTGGCTATCGCCGACAAGACCGCCAAGCAGCAGCGGGAGCTGACGCACTTGACCTACAAGCACGGAATTCTTTACGGGCTGGCCCAGGCGATGGCACTGATTCCCGGTGTCTCCCGGTCCGGTGGCACCATCACCGCGGGTCTGCTGATGGGCTACACCCGCGAGGCCGCCGCGCGGTATGCCTTCCTGCTTGCCATTCCAGCGGTCTTCGCCAGCGGCCTGTTTGAGCTGGTGCGGAACTTCGACGAGCAGGGCCCCTACGACCTGGGACAAACGGCGCTGGCCACCGTCGTCGCATTCGTTGTGGGATTTGTCATCATCGGGTGGTTCCTCAGGTTCATTTCCACCCGCAGTTACATGGTTTTTGTCTGGTACCGGATAGCCTTGGGAGTGCTCATCTACCTGCTGCTCGGTTTCAATATCATCGGCGTCAACGCGTAATCCGGCAGCCCGTACATGGTGCCCGTAACAAGGCACGACGGCGGCACTTACAGTTAGAGCCCGCGGCGGCGAAGCATTAGGGTTGGGGCTGTGATCTCTTGGAATTCGTTGCCGCTGCCTGCCCTGCCCGGACAATCTGGAGCCGTCAGGCTCCATGACACGGTGGCCGGGACAGTGGTTCCGCTGGAGACCGAAACGGATGCGAGTCTCTATGTCTGCGGCATCACCCCTTACGATGCGACGCACATGGGCCACGCGGCTACCTACGTCGCCTTCGACCTGCTGAACCGCCTCTGGCGGGATGCTGGCCTGCGCGTTCAATACGTCCAGAACGTCACGGATATCGATGATCCACTGCTCGAGCGTGCAACACAGCTCGGCATTGACTGGCGGGACCTGGCCGAGGAGCAGACGGACCTGTTCCGTGCCGATATGACGGCGTTGAATGTGCTGGCTCCCGACCATTTCGTCGGAGCGGTTGAATCCATTGAATGGCTCGTCCCGGCCGTCGAATCCTTATTGGAAAGGGGCCTGGCATACCGGGTTGCCGGTGCCAATGGGGAACCCGACGGCGATGTCTACTTCTCCGTGGACGCTGCCGGTGCTGAGCCGGGCAATGCCTCCGCGGCCTGGTGGCTCGGGCAGATTTCGGGACTCGGGGAGCAGGAAATGCTGCCGCTCTTCGCCGAGCGTGGCGGCGACCCTGAGCGTCCGGGTAAGAAGAACGCGCTGGATCCATTGCTGTGGCGGGTCGTCCGGCCGGGTGAACCGGAATGGGACGGCGCCTCGCTGGGTTCCGGCCGGCCAGGCTGGCACATCGAATGTACGGTTATTTCCCAGCGTTTCCTGCCCGCGCCCTTCACCGTCCAGGGCGGCGGTTCGGATCTGATCTTCCCGCACCACGAGATGGGCGCAGGCCACGCTTACGCGCTGAGCCATGTGCCGATGGCCAGCCATTATTCGCATACCGGGATGGTGGGTCTCGAAGGCGGGAAAATGAGCAAGTCCAAGGGCAACCTGGTGCTCGTCTCCAGCCTGCGCAACTCCGGCGTCGAACCGGCGGCCATCCGGCTGGCGATCCTGGCCAACCATTACCGGACTGACTGGTTCTGGACCGATGCCATGCTGCATGAGGCGCAGGAGCGCTTGCACCGGTGGCGGGACGCCATCGGCATTGGAACCACGGACGACGATGGCGCCGTCGAGTTGGTTGACAAGCTGCGCCAGGTTCTTGCCGATGACCTGGATGCTCCCGCCGCGGTGGCTGCAGTCGATGCATGGACCAACGGGGTTCTGTCCGCGGAGGACCAGCCGGGACAATCACGTAAAGCTTCAATCGGGGCGCTGTCCGGTGAATCTGCGTCCGCGGCCGGCCAGCAGGATCCTCCGGCTGAATCGCTGGATGTTTCAGGACCGGTACAGGCTCCCGTCTCGGGGCCAGGGGCCGACCTGGTCCGTAATGCGGTGGACGCGCTGCTGGGCGTGCGGCTCTAGCCGCTATTCTTTCCGGCGCTTTTTCAGATAACGCTCGAACTCCCGGGCAATTGATTCGCCGGAGGCCTCGGGAAGGTCCACGGTGTCTTTCGCCTCTTCGAGTTGCTTAACGTACTCGGCGATCTCCGGATCTTCGGTGGCCAATTCATCGACCCCACGCTCCCACGCTTCGGCATCCTCGGAGATTTCGTCTGTCTCCAATGAAACCTGGAGCAGTTCCTCGAGCCGGTTCAACAGTGCCAACGTGGCCTTCGGCGACGGCGACTGCGCAACATAATGCGGCACCGCGGCCCACACCGAGAGGGTGGGCAGGCTGGCGAGATGCGCCAGCTCCGAAAGCACGCCAACAATGCCAATCGGACCTTCATAATGCGAGGCCTCGATGCCGAGACGTTCCTGCAGATCCTCGTCCTCGCTGGTGGCAGTCACCGGAATGGGCCGGGTGTGCGGCACATCGGCCAGCAGTGCCCCCACCAGGATCAGGTAGTCCACATTCATCTCGGTGGCATGCGCGAGCAGTTCAGCTGTATAGGCGCGCCATTTATAGGACGGTTCAACCCCGTGGACAAAAACGACGTCGATACTTGTGCCCGGGATCGAGGCCTTCGTCAGGCTGGTGGCCGGCCACTTGATCTTCTTGACGCCGCCGCTCCGGTGCAGCATCGGCCGGGTGAACTGGAAATCGTAGTATTCATCCGGGTCCAGGCTCGCGGCCTTGTTGGCATCCCAGAGGTTATGCAGGTGTTTGAGGGCGTCGCTGGCGGCGTCACCGGCATCGTTCCAGCCTTCGAAAGCTGCGAGCATGACGGTGACCCGGCCGTCCGACTCCGGATCGCCGGACTGATCCGACTCCTTTGGCGCACCGCTGAAAAGTCCCGGATTCCCGGGTGCCGGTCCGTCCTGATAACTACTCACAGTTACACCCTACGGTGGCGGAGGCGCCGATGTCAGACCCGGCCGCCGACATCTTCGCGCTGAGCATAGTGGAAGAGGGCGGTCCGGAAGCCACCGTAGACTTGAACCATGCATTCCTCCTCCACCACCCAAGCCGAAGCCACAGTCCGCAACGGGCAGACTTTGCAGGCCGTGCTGTGGGATATGGACGGAACCCTGGTCGATACCGAACCGTACTGGATCCAGGGCGAAATGGAACTCGTCGCACACCATGGCGGCAGCTGGAGCGAGGAACAGGCTGAAGCCCTGGTGGGTCAATCACTCACTTTTTCCAGCCGGATTCTCCAAAATGCGGGCGTCGACCTGTCCTCACGGCAGATCATCGACCATCTGATCGGGCATGTGGTCCGGTCGGTGCAGCGGGAGATTCCATGGCGTCCGGGGGCACGTGAGTTGCTGGCTGAGCTGCGTGCCGCGGACATTCCGTGCGCACTGGTAACGATGTCGGAGAAGCCGCTTGCCGAGGAGATCCGCCGCCAGCTTCCCGATGGGACTTTCGATTTCCTGATGACGGGCGACATGGTCGGCAAGGGAAAACCGGACCCGGAGCCCTACCGGCGTGCCCTGGAACTGCTGCAGGAATCCAACCCGGCTGCCGGCGTCGACAATGTTGTGGCGCTGGAGGATTCGCTGCCGGGGGTTACTTCCGCCCAGTCTGCAGGACTGATCACGGTGGGTATACCTCACTTCATCCCCTTGCCCGAGGACGATGGACGCATCCATTGGGAAACACTGCAGGGCCGCTCGGTGGCCGATCTGCGGTCATTGGTCCAGCGGCGTTCAACGATCGTGCAGGTTCAGTAGATGAGCGAAGAACACACGAAGGGGATGCCCCGGGAGGGCATCCTGCTGGGACGCGTTGGCGGCATTCCCATCATCCTGGCCTATTCGTGGTTCATCATTGCCGCGTTCATCGTGTTCGTCTTCGGTCAGCAGATACGTGTCCCCGGGCCAGGCTGGGTGGCGTACGTGGTCGCCTTTGGCTACGCGCTGCTCTTGCTGATCTCCGTGCTCGTGCATGAGCTGGCGCACGCTTTATCGGCGCGGGCCTACAAATGGCCCACGGCCAAGATCGTCCTGAATCTTTGGGGTGGCCACACCCAATTCGAGAATTTCAGCGCTTCGCCCGGAAAGTCCCTGGTGGTGGCCATGGCGGGCCCGGCGGCCAACTTTGCGCTCGCCGGCATCGGCGTACTCGTGGCACCGCTGGCCGAGGGAAACCCGATCGCTTCGCTGCTGACGAATATCTTTGTCGTGGCGAATTTCCTGGTGGCGGTATTCAACGTCCTGCCTGGGCTTCCGCTGGACGGTGGCCGCATTGTGGAGTCCGCCGTCTGGAAGGCCACCGGCAGCCAGGAGAAGGGTACCGTTGCCGCGGGCTGGGCCGGCCGCGTTATCGCCGTCCTGCTGGTCGGCGCGGTGATTGTGTATCCGCTCAGCCTCGGGGGAGACCCCGAATTCGAAGTCGTACTGATCACTGTGCTGGTTGCAGGTTTCCTGTGGCTTGGCGCCAGCGGGGCCATCAACAATGCCCGCATGCGGCTGCGGCTTCCCGATATCAGCGCCGGCCGGCTGGCGGTCCCCGCCGTCGGCCTGGCCGCTTCGTCGTCGACGGCGCAGGTGCGGGCAACACTGGGGACACGGGAGGCCGGCAGCGCCGCCGTCGTACTGGTGGGAACCAATGGCAGGCCGGAAGCCGTTGTCGACGAGACGGCGCTGAGCTCGGTGCCGGCGGGGATGGCGGCGAATACGCCGGCCAGCGCGGTGGCACGGGCGCTGGCTCCGGGCGCGTATGTACCCGCTTGGGCAGAGGGACAGGAACTGGTTCAATACCTGGCGAAACTCGCCGGCAGCGAGTATGCCGTGATCGACCGGCGCGGGCAGGTCACCGGTCTGCTGCATCAAGCTACGGTAGTAGCGGCGATCACCGGAAAGCAGCGGCGCCGGTTTGAATCAGAGAACTGAACCAACCCCAACAGAGGATGTGTCAATGAACAGCGGTTCCGAGCAGAAGGCCGCCCGGCTTGAACAGACCGGAAGCGAAGTGGCCTCCGGTGCTGGGCAGAAGCATTCCGGCCAGAGCGCCGGAACAGGTGGACCGCACGGCGCGGAACAGCGGCGTGGTCCTTTCCGCGCCGGCGAGCGCGTCCAGCTCACGGACCAGAAAGGCCGCCGGAACACCATAACGCTCAGCGACGGCGGGACGTTTCATACGCATCGTGGCTTCCTCAACCATGACGAGCTGATCGGCCGCCCGGAAGGCTCCGTGGTCGCCAACACGACCGGACACGAGTACCAGGCCCTGCGCCCGCTGCTCTCGGACTTCGTGCTGTCCATGCCCCGCGGCGCGGCTGTCATCTATCCCAAGGATGCGGGACAGATTATTACGATGGCGGATATTTTCCCCGGTGCCCGGGTGGTCGAGGCGGGGGTCGGCTCAGGTGCCCTGAGTATTTCGCTGCTGCGGGCCGTGGGGGATCACGGATTCCTGCACTCCTTCGAACGGCGCGAGGAGTTCGCCGATATTGCCCGCGGAAATGTGGAAACGATCTTCGGCGGACCGCACCCGGCGTGGAAAATCACCCTTGGTGATCTCGAAGAGCAACTGGGCGAAAGCGAGCAGCCGGGAACCGTGGACCGGGTGGTCCTGGACATGCTGGCTCCCTGGGAATGCCTCGATGCGGTGGCCACCGCACTTGCCCCCGGCGGCGTACTGATCAATTATGTCGCGACTGTTACACAGTTGTCCCGCACCGCCGAGGCCATCCGTGCAGACGGCCGGTTTACCGAGCCGGACGGTTTTGAGTCGATGGTCCGCGGTTGGCATTTGGAAGGACTTGCGGTGCGTCCGGACCACCGGATGGTGGCGCACACAGGATTCCTGCTGATAACCCGCCGATTGGCCGATGGCGTGACGCCGCTGGCCCAAAAGCGCCGCAGTTCCAAGACCGGCTTCAGCCAGGAAGACTTGAACGCCTGGACACCTCAGGCTGTCGGTGAACGGCCGGTATCGGACCGGAAACTGCGCCGCGCCGCACGGGATGCGGCGCCGAAATCACAGGATCAGCTTTCACCGGCAAGGGAGTCCGACACGGCTGCAGATGACGGAACGGGAACAAAGGATTCATAGCTGGGCGTTTTAACTTCACGGTCAGTGAAAATGACAGCTTGGCCGACTAGGGTCTAAGGGAGAGGCCAGTTCCGGTCTCCGGCTGACCCGCGGAGTAGAAGCGCAGGAAGTAGGCGAGGCAGATGAGTCATCCGTCCGACGCAGATTCTAACCAGAGCCAACCGGTATCCCAGCAGGGCGGTTCCGACCAGTCCGCGGCGCAGCGGAGCGGGTACGCCCCGGATCCAGCGGTGACCCAGCGGCAGCTAAACGTGTTGCGTGACAAGCTGCGCCATGTCGACAAGCAACTGGCCGCGGCGACACAGCACAATGCCCGGTTGACCGGCATGCTGGAAGCGGCAAAGACCGAGATCCTCAAGCTGAAGGCGGCCCTCGAGCAGGAAGGTGCTGCCCCCTACAGCTTCGGAACCATCGTCCAGATCAACCCGGCGGTGCCCGCGCGCAAGGGCGGTTCCGCGCCGGATGCCACCGGCGTTGGCGCCGTCACGCAGGAAAGTGTCGACATTTTCAACTCCGGACGAAAGGTCCGCGTTACCGTCAGCCCGTTGCTGGATTTCAAATCCCTGGCGGTGGGCCAGGAGGTTCTGCTCAATGAGTCCCTCACCGTCATCGCCGGGTTGGGATATGAGCGTACCGGCGAGCTGGTGACGCTCAAAGAACTTCTCGGCAAGGACCGGGCCCTGGTCGTGGGCCGGTCCGACGAGGAACGCGTGCTTAGGCTTTCAGCCCCGCTGCAGAGCGAAAAACTCCGCGTTGGCGACGCCCTCTCCATTGACGCCCGCACCGGGTACGCGCTGGAGAAAATTCCGCGCAGCGAGGTGGAGAATCTCGTGCTGGAGGAGGTACCGGATATCTCCTATGAGGACATTGGAGGACTCGGACCGCAGATCGAACAGATCCGTGACGCCGTCGAACTGCCATTCCTGCATCCGGATCTGTACCGCGAGCACGGGCTGAAGGCGCCAAAGGGAATTCTGCTCTATGGGCCCCCGGGCTGTGGCAAGACGCTGATCGCCAAGGCCGTTGCCAGCTCATTGGCGGCGAAAGCCGCCGAGCGCAGCGGGCAAAAGGAATCACCCAGCTACTTCCTGAACATTAAGGGACCCGAGCTGCTGGACAAGTACGTCGGCGAGACGGAGCGCCACATCAGGCTGATCTTCGCGAGGGCACGGGAGAAGGCATCCGACGGAAGCCCCGTCGTCGTTTTCTTCGATGAAATGGATTCGCTGTTCCGCACCCGCGGCACCGGCATATCCTCCGACGTCGAAACCACCATCGTGCCGCAGCTGCTCAGCGAGATCGATGGGGTCGAGCGGCTGGACAATGTGATCGTGATTGGCGCGTCCAACCGCGAGGACATGATCGACCCGGCCATCCTGCGGCCGGGACGGCTTGATGTGAAAATCAAGATCCAGCGTCCGGATGCTGAGGGTGCAAGCGAGATTTTCGCGAAGTACATCACCACCGATATACCGCTGCATGAGCATGATCTGGCCGAGCACGACGGCGACGCCGAAGCCACCGTTGAGGCGATGATCCAGCGGACGGTCGAGTCGATGTACGCGACGGACAAGTCCAATGAGTATCTGGAAGTCACCTACGCAAATGGTGACACGGAGATGCTGTACTTCAAGGATTTCAACTCCGGTGCAGTCATCCAGAATGTGGTGGACCGGGCCAAGAAGAACGCCATCAAGGATCTGCTGACCACCGAGCAGCGTGGCTTGCGGATCGAACACCTGCTCACTGCTGTGACGGATGAATTCCGCGAGCACGAGGATCTGCCGAATACAACCAATCCCGACGACTGGGCGAGGATTTCCGGCAAGAAGGGGGAACGGATTACGTATATCCGCACGATCATCCAGGGCAAGGCCGGGCAGGAGCCAGGCAAGACTATCGAGACTACTGCCAACACCGGGCAGTATCTCTAGGGGGAATTCGTGACCGTTCGCCGGGTGATGGGCACCGAAACTGAATACGGGATCCTCGCTCCCGCTCTGCCGGGCGCCAACTCAACCGTGCTCTCCACACAGATCATCAACTCGTATGCTTCCTTGCGCAACGCCAGTGAAGGCCGGTCGAGCGGTACCCGCTGGGATTACTCGGACGAAGCTCCGCTGACCGATGCACGGGGATGGGAGCTGTCCAGGCAGGATGCCGACCCGTCACAGTTGACCGATGGCGGTGATGTGCTCGACGCCGAAGGGGTTGCACTGGCGGGCGGCCGGTTGTCTGAGAACGGCCTCTACACAGACGGCCCGCTCAGTACCGGCGTCCTGATGAACATGGTGCTCAGCAACGGGGCCCGGCTCTACGTGGACCACGCCCATCCCGAGTACTCCAGTCCTGAGGTGACCAACCCCAAGGACGCAGTCATCTGGGATAAGGCGGGCGACGCCGTCGTGCTGGCTGCCCTGCGGAAAGTGGCCAGGACGCCCGGGCTGGCAGCGATCAATCTGTACAAGAACAACACCGACAATAAGAGCGTTTCCTACGGGTCACACGAGAATTACCTGATGCCGCGGGAGGTTCCGTTCAACCGGATCACGGCCGGCCTGATCCCGTTCTTCGTGTCCCGCCAGGTCATCTGCGGCGCCGGCAGGGTCGGAAAGGGCCAGGACGGTTCAAAACCGGGTTTCCAAATCAGCCAACGCGCCGACTTCTTCGAGGCTGAGGTGGGCCTTGAGACCACGATCCGCCGCCCGATTATCAACACCAGGGACGAGCCGCATGCCACCGCGGACAAGTACCGGCGGCTGCACGTTATTATCGGGGACGCCAACCTGAGCGAGGTATCGACCTATCTGAAGCTCGGAACCGCATCACTCGTGCTCGATCTGATTGAGCACGGTGCCGCCCCTGTGCTGGAACTCGTGCAGCCGGTCCAGGCGCTGCAGGCCATCAGCCATGACCCGTCACTGCGCCGTACGGTGCAGCTCAAGGACGGCCGCAGCTTGAGTGGACTGGAGCTGCAGCGGATTTACTATGACGCCGCGGAGAAGCATTGCTGGCGCGACGGTGAACCGGACGCGGACACGGTCGAGATACTCGCGCGCTGGGGCGGACTCCTGGATGTTCTCGAGGATGATCCGATGAAGGCCGCGGCCCAGGTCGACTGGGTGGCGAAACTGAAACTGCTGGAAAGCTACCGCCAGCGCGATTCGCTTGAATGGAACGACGCCCGTCTGGGGCTCATCGACCTGCAGTACGCCGATGTACGGCCGGAGAAAGGTCTCTACCACCGGCTTGCCGCGCGCGGACAGATGGAGCGGCTGGTCACCGATGAGCAGATTGCCGCCGCAGTCTCGGAGCCGCCTCACGACACGCGCGCCTACTTCCGGGGCAAGTGCATAGACCATTTCGGCCGCGAGGTGGTGGGAGCCAGCTGGGACTCTGTCATCTTCGAATTACCCAATCGCCGCCGCCTGCAACGCATTCCAACCAGGGAACCGCTGCGTGGAACCCGCGAGCTGACCGGACGGCTTTTTGACACCAGCGCCACGGCAGAAGAGTTTATTGACCAACTACTCGGCACCGAGCCGTGGGGCGTGGCACGATAAGTACTAGCGGACCGTCGCAGTCCGCGGCGGTACCGGGATTGAGGAGAAGATCATGGCAGCGCAGGAACACAAGAACACCAGCCAGCGAGCCGATGAGGCAGAAGTCGTGGAGGAGGTTCCGCCCGCGCCGGGTCCGGCCTCGGATGAAGCTTCCGCGGCCACAGAGGGCACCGACGACCTGCTGGATGAGATTGACGGCGTGCTCGAAACCAATGCCGAGGAATTCGTGCGTGGTTTCGTGCAAAAGGGTGGTCAGTGACCCGATGAGCGACGCGCAGCGTTTCGACCGGATTGCATCGGCAGCGACCGTTTCCTTCAGTGACCATCTGAGCCGGCACAACCCTGAACTGCTGCCTTCGAGCCGGAGCATGAATGCCGCTGCCGGCTCGTCCTCGCCACAGGTCCCGCACGCGACCACTATCGTAGCCATGACGTTCGCCGGCGGCGTCGTGATGGCAGGTGACAGGCGCGCGACGATGGGGAACCTCATTGCCAGCCGCCACATCGAAAAGGTCTTTCCTGCGGATCAGTTCTCCGTACTGGGCATTGCCGGGACAGCGGGTATTGCGATCGACATCACCCGTTTGTTCCAGGTTGAACTGGAGCATTACGAGAAGATCGAGGGCACGCTGCTGAGCCTGGACGGAAAATCGAACCGTCTCGCCGCCATGATCCGTGCCAACCTCCCACTCGCCATGCAGGGGTTGTCGGTGGTCCCGCTCTTCGCCGGCTACGACACCGAGCGGAGGGAAGGACGCCTGTTCTCCTACGACGTGACAGGCGGCCGCTACGAGGAACAGGAGCACCACAGCGTCGGATCCGGGTCCGCTTTCGCCCGGGGGGCGTTGAAGAAACTCTGGAAGCCGAATCTGGAGGAGGCCGCCGCCGTCTCCGTTGCCGTGGAGGCACTGTACGACGCCGCCGACGACGATTCCGCCACCGGGGGACCGGATATGGTCCGGCAATTGTGGCCTGTCGTCTACATCGTTAACAACACCGGAAACCGCAAGGTCAGCGACCGCGAACTCGCGTCGGCCGCCGAGGCCATTATCGCCGAACGTTCCGTCGCCGGACGGGAGGCCTGACCATGACGCAACAGTTCTACGTCTCGCCCGAGCAGATGATGAAGGACCGGGCGGATTTCGCCCGCAAGGGTATCGCGCGGGGCCGGTCCGTCGTCGTCATCAGTTGCCGCGAGGGCATCGCGCTCGTGGCCGAAAATCCATCGCCGTCACTGCGGAAAACCGGCGAGATCTACGACCGGATTGCCTTCGCCGCGGTCGGCAAGTACAACGAGTTCGAGAGTCTGCGGCAGGCCGGCGTGCGGTACGCTGATGTCCGCGGCTACTCCTATGACCGCGAGGACGTCACAGCCAGAGGTCTGGCCAGCGTCTACGCCCAAAGCCTCGGAGCGGTATTTACCGCCGAATCCAAACCGTTCGAGGTTGAACTGGCAGTTGCCGAGGTAGCAGGCGAAGCAGGCAAGGACCACCTTTACCGGCTGACATTCGACGGTTCGATCGCCGACGAGAACGGCTTCATCGCCATGGGCGGCCAGGCCGAACGGGTCAGGGAGGTCCTTGGCGGCCGGTGGGATCCATCCGTGGGGTTCCCTGAAGCGATCAGGCTCGCTGTCGAAGCGCTCAACGTTGATGGCAGCCAGCCGGCCGAGGGTACGTCCGGCCATCCGCAGGCGCCGGGGCGCAACGGGCGGATGGACAACAACCATCGCGAAGACAGCCAATCCGCCGGCGCGCCGGCGGACAAGTCCTCCGGTAACAGGCAGCCAACAACGGGCGGAGTCCACCTGCTTGCGGCCGGCCTGCTGGAGATAGCAGTCCTGGACCGTGAACCTCTTTCGGAACGTGGCACGCGGCGGGCCTTCCGCCGCCTGGATGACGCCGAGGTCGAACAGATCCTCGCGGGTGAGGCGGGCAGCTGAGTGGACCGGCGCATATTCGGAATTGAGACCGAATTCGGAATCTCGTACTCGGGGCCTAACGCCCGGCCGCTTTCGCCGGAGGAAGTGGCGCGCTATTTGTTCAGGAAGGTGGTCAGCTGGGGACGTTCATCCAACGTGTTCCTGACCAACGGCTCACGCCTGTACCTCGACGTCGGATCACACCCTGAATACGCCACTGCTGAATGTGACGACCTTGCGCAGCTGATTGCCCAGGACCGCGCCGGAGAGCTGATTCTGGACGACCTGGTGGACGAAGCGCAGGCGCGGCTGCTGAATGAGGGATTCAACGGCACCGTCTACCTGTTCAAAAACAATACTGACTCGGCCGGCAATTCCTATGGCAGCCACGAGAACTATCTGATTCCACGGAAGGGCGAATTCACCCGGCTGTCCGAAATCCTGATTCCCTTCCTGGTGACCCGCCAGATCCTGGTTGGAGCGGGGAAGGTGCTCAAGACCCCGCAGGGAGCCCTGTATGCCTTCTCCCAGCGGGCCGACCATATCTGGGAGGGCGTCTCATCCGCGACAACCCGGTCCCGCCCCATTATCAATACCAGGGACGAGCCGCACGCGGACGCGGAACACTACCGGCGCCTCCACGTTATTGCCGGCGACTCGAACATGTCCGAAACCACGACCTTGCTCAAGCTGGGCTCGGTGGATCTGATCCTGAGGATGATTGAGGCCGGCGTCATCATGCGTGATATGCGGCTGGAGAACCCGATCCGGAGTATTCGGGAGATTTCGCACGATCTCACCGGCCGGCATCCGGTGCGGCTGGCAAATGGACGCCAGCTCTCGGCCTTGCAGATCCAGCGCGAATACCTGGAGAAGGCGATCTCATTCGTAGCCGCTAACGGCGAGCATACGCCGCATGTGAAACGGGTCCTTGATCTGTGGAAGCGGACTCTCGACGCGATCGAGTCGCAGGACCTGTCGGGAATCGACAAGGAAATTGACTGGGCGATCAAGAAGAAGCTGCTCGACCGGTACAGCGAGCGTCACGGGACGGACCTCGACTCGGCACGGATGGCTCAGCTGGACTTGACGTACCACGACATTTCCCGCCGTCGTGGACTGTTCTTTTTGCTGCAGTCGCGCGGGGGAGCGGCGCGGGTGGTGGACGATATCGCGGTCAAGGCCGCGGTTGAAACTCCACCGCAAACAACCCGTGCCAAACTGCGGGGAGACTTCGTGCGCCGGGCTCAGGAAACCGGCCGGGACTTCACCGTCGACTGGGTCCACCTCAAGCTCAACGACCGGTCACAGCAGACAGTGCTGTGCAAAGACCCCTTCAAGAGTGTCGATGAGAGAGTCGAAGCGCTGCTCCGGAACATGTAGCGGGGCAGCCGGAAAAATAGGTGGAGAAATTTCGGGGCTTCAGCCGTTAAGCTGGGAGAGGCCTGTCAATCTACCGGATGGGCCCGATGCGGCTGCGGCCGTCCCTCCCGACGACGAAAGTATTACCTGTGCGCAAAATTCTTGCCCCCCTCCTGGCAGCTGCCTTGCTGCTGACCGCCTGTGGTGGTTCCGAGGAAGAAGCAAAGCCGCTGGATTCCCTCGAGGTTTCGGCCACCGAAGAGGGGAAGGCGCCAAAAGTTGAATTTGATACGCCCCTTAAAATTTCAAAGCAGATCATCAAGAAACTGAGCGATGGCGATGGCGCTGAGATCGAACCCGGGCAGACATTGTCACTGCGGATGAGCTCCTTCAATGCGAAGGATGGCTCGACTCTCGTGGAAACCTACACCGCCGCGGCCGGCGACGATCTGTCTCTGGACGACCAGATGAAGAACGGTAATCCGAAACTGTACAAGGCCCTGGAGGAGTCGAAGGTGGGCTCGCAGTTCGCCTTTGCCGTGCCGGGAGTCAAGGGTTCAGAAGCCGCCCAGGCGCAGCCCGCGCAGCTGCTGGTGTTCACAGTTGAGAGCGCCGAGGACGTCGTGCCGCCGCTTGACAAGGTCGAGGGCGAAGCTGTGGAACCGGCTGAAGGCCTGCCCACCGTCAAGGTCAATGATGAAGGCGTTCCGGAGATCACCATTGATGATTCCGCCGAGAAGCCCGGAGAACTCGTGGCGCAGACGCTGATTAAGGGTGACGGCCCCGTCGTTACGGAATCCGATACTGTCACCGCGCACTATGTTGGTGTTCAGTGGAGCAACGGCAAGAAATTCGACTCCAGTTGGGATCGGGGACAGCCCTCCGACTTCCCACTGACCGGAGTAATCAAGGGATGGACACAGGGTCTAACGGGCAAGACTGTCGGCTCGCGGGTCCTGCTGGTGATTCCGCCGGAACTCGGTTACGGCGAAAATCCGGCCTCCGGCCAGCCCGGTGGGACGCTCGTCTTCGTCGTCGACATTCTCGGTGTCAGCTAGCGGCACCGGCTGCAAGGCATTATTAACTCAAGCGATCAAGGAGCACTCATGTCATTTGGACAGCGGCAGTACGACCGTCAAAAGCCTGAAATCGACTTCCCGGAGCACGAAGTCCCGACCGAACTGGTCATGAAAGATGTGATTGAGGGCGACGGCCCCGAGGCAAAGCCCGGAGACACCGTATCTGCGCACTACGTCGGCGTTGCATTTTCCACCGGCGAGGAGTTCGACGCCTCCTGGAACCGCGGCGCCCCGCTGGACTTCAAGGTCGGCGCCGGTCAGGTAATCCAGGGGTGGGACCAGGGAATCCTGGGCATGAAGGTCGGCGGACGCCGCCGGCTGGAAGTCCCCGCAGCGATGGCTTACGGCGACCGAGGCGCCGGCTCGGTCATCGCCCCCGGCGAAGCGCTGATCTTCGTCGTGGACCTGATGGGGGTCCGCTGACCGGCACGGCAGAGAATCGTTGAGGGGCGCGGCGCCCGCTGGATTTCCCAGCCGGAGCCGCGCCCTTTCTCGCCCCTGGGTGCCCGCGGTAGTAACGTAACTGGCGTGTCTGCACCTCGCACCGAACGCTTACTGAACCTGATTATCGCCTTGCTCGATACGCGCTCCGGGCGCAGCAAGGAGTTTTTGCGCCGGAACATTCCGCAATACAAAGACGTCGCCAGCACCGAGGCCTTCGAGCGTACCTTTGAACGAGACAAGGCGGATCTGCGGGATCTGGGAATCCCTATCACCTCCTCCGGCAGTGACGCGTATTTCGAAGATGACAAGGCGAGCACCGTCTACCGCATCCCCAAAGACGCCTACAGCCTTCCGCCCGTGAGGTTTACGACCGAAGAAGCGGCCGTACTCTCGCTTGCCTCCCGCTTGTGGCAGCAGGCATCCCTGGGGTCAGCGGCTGCCCGGGCAGTGCGGAAGCTGCAGGCCAGGGGAGTCTTACCCGAAACGGATTCCCTTGTAGGTATCGAACCCCGGATCCGTACGGCTGAGCCCGTCTTCGATGACGTTTTCAAGGCGGTGACTCTGCACCGGCAGATCGAATTTGATTACCTGGCCGCCAGCACGCAGCAGCAACAACGACGGCGTGTGCAGCCGTGGGGTATCGGCGAAAAATACGGGCACTGGTATTTGGTCGGCTTCGACCTTGACCGGGTGGCGGAACGCACTTTCAGGTTGTCCCGGATGGTGTCGGACGTGACGATCAGTGAGACCGGCTTCGACCGTCCCAAGGATTTCGATGTAACGGCTTCGCTGGCTCGGCTGGACAATCTGCAGACACCGGAAACAGCCGTTCTTCGGGTACGGGCCGAAACGGCGCAGTCGCTGCGTCTCCGGGGCGACGTCCCGCCGTCAGGAGTCGACGGATGGGATGAGATCAGCTTCGATTACGCGGACACCGAAGTGATGGCGGACGACATCGCATCATACGGTCCCCATGTGCAGGTCCTCGCACCGGCGCAGCTGCGGGACGCCGTCGTACGCCGGTTCCGTGGAGTGGCGCAGGCCGCTGAAGAACCCGTGCCGGCGGTGTCCTTCAACGAACCTGGTCAGGCTCCCCGCACCAAGACGACCTCCATCGACCGGCTGCAACGCCTGCTGGACATGGTCCCGTATTTGTTGGAGACGCCGGGGGCTGAACTTTCGGCAACGGCGGCGAATTTCGGAATCAGCGAAAAGCAGTTGGTCAAGGATTTGGAATTGCTCTTTGTCTGCGGCCTGCCCGGGCACGGCCCGGAGGATCTCATCGATGCGACCTGGGAGGACGGCGTGATAGATCTCCGCAATGCCGACGAACTGTCGGATCCGGTGCATTTCAGCGTGGAGGAGGCCTGCGCCCTGATCGTGGGACTGGAGACACTTTCCACCGTTCCTGTCGCCGCCTCCGGAGCCGCCCTTGAATCGGCTTTGGCCAAGATCACCGCTGCGGCGGGGGAGTCCGGAAATCTACGGGCAGTGGTAAAGGCCGATATTTCCCCGCGGACCAGCACGGAAACCATGGAGGTCATCCGCAGAGCCGTTGATGAGCGCCGGAGGCTGCGGATCAAATATGTGGTTCCGCACCGGGATGAACTGACCGAACGGTCCATCGACGCAATCCGGTTGTTCTCCGCCGATGACCGCTGGTACGTGGAGGCGTGGTGCCTCGAGGCGGAGGCCATGCGCAACTTCCGGCTGGACCGGATCCGTTCCATTGAAGAAACCGGAAGCCCGTCGGCGGAGCACACCGCCGCCGGTTCAAGCTTTCCCAGCAACTTGTTCACGCCAGGCGAGGACGACGTCGAAATCACCGTCCTGCTGAACCGGCGGGCGCGGTGGGTGGCGGACCAATACAACGCCGAACGGACAGCCACCCTGCCGGATGGAAGGGGTGCCGCCCGGTTTCGGGTTGGAAGCACTTCCTGGTTGCCGCAATTGACCGCCCGCACCGGCGGTGACGTGCGTGTAATTGATCCTCCCGACGTCGCGGCCCAGTGCCTCGAATGGGCCCGGGCCGCGCTGCAGCAGTATGTGGACGGAGCGGCAGCTGTACAGAGGGAAACCGGGTCGCCGGAGACAGGCCGCTTTTCGATAGACTGAATATATGTCGTGGTGGTTCTGGATTCTTCTGTGGGTTGCACTGGTCGCAGTGGCTCTGCTGTTTTTCGCCATGCTCGGAATCAAGCTGTTCAGGTCATTCACCGCGTTGCTGCGGGAGCTGGAGGAAGCAGGCGACCGAATGGGCCGGCCGGGCGAAATCGAGCCCCTCGTGGCGGAAGAAGCGGGCATCGGCGGCGGCTACCCGCCGGGTTCGGGAATCTTCCTTGCGCCACGGCAAATGAAGGTGCAATATAAGGCATCAAAACTTCAGCGGCAGGAGCTCAGGCGCCAGCGTCGAATGGAGCGGAAACACCAGCGTGGCCAGCCCCAGGCACTGCGCGATCTGCGTTAGCCAATAACGTAGGATGTATTGAAACGAAAGGATGTTTCCCGTGGGAAAGCTCTTCGACAGCCCGTGGCCCATCATCATCATTATCATTGTGGCTCTGCTGCTTTTCGGTGCGCCCAAGCTTCCCGGGATGGCACGCAGCATTGGCCAGTCCCTTCGGATTTTCAAGTCCGAGGTCAAGCAGATGAAGGATGATGATCCGGAGTCTGGTACCGATTCAGAACCTGTTGAGGGCCGGGTCGTCAATCACACCAAGAATCCGCACCGGCCGGACCGCCGCGACGACGGTACGGCAGGCAGAACAGAACCACCCTCTGACCGTAGTTCTTAAGGATCATGGCACTGGCAATAGGCCGGGGACGTAAAGCCAATCCAGAAGGCCGGATGGCTCTCCGGGACCACCTGCGTGAATTCCGCAACCGGCTGATCAAGAGCGCCATCGCCCTTGTCCTCGGGGCGGTCGCCGGGTTCCTCCTCTATAACCCACTCTTCGGCCAGTTGATTGAGCCGATCATGAACGTGGCGGAAAAGGAAGACCGCTTCGCCAGCATCAACTTCGACGGCGTTGCCTCCTCCTTCGACCTGATGGTCCAGACGTCCCTGTTTCTCGGCCTGCTCGTTTCCAGCCCGGTCTGGCTGTATCAGATGTGGGCCTTCATCACCCCTGGCCTGAAAGAGAAGGAACGCAGGATTGCGCTCTCCTTCATGGCGGTGTCGGTGCCGTTGTTCGTCGGCGGCGTGTTCCTGGCCTGGCTGGTGTTGCCCAATGCCGTACGTGCCCTGCTGAGCTTTACGCCTGAAAGCGGCTCCAACGTCATCACCGCCCAGCTGTACCTGACGTTCGTCATGCGGCTGCTGCTGGCGTTCGGCATCGCGTTCCTGCTGCCGGTGGTCCTGTTCGGCCTGAACCTGATCGGCGTGCTGAGCGGCCGCCAGATCCTCAAGTCCTGGCGGATTACTATCCTGCTGGTGTGTGTTCTGGGTGCCATGGCGGCGCCCGGACCGGACATCATGAGCATGTTCTACCTCGTCGTACCGCTGCTGTTCTTCTTTTTCCTTGCCACAGGTCTCTGTCTGCTCAATGACAAACGCCGGCGCCGGAAGGCTGCCAAGCGTGAGGCGGAGACCGAGGCGACGGCCGACGTCGCCACGTCCCCGGACGACTTGAAGAACCTGTAAGCGTCCGCGTGGCCCCCACGCTGGCGCCGTCACGCTACCCCAAGCACAAAACGCGTGCTTGGGGCGCCTCGCGCTAGGCTTGGGCATATGTCTTCGCCATCGGAGCGGTACCGCGCCGCAGCACTCAGGCAGGCTGAGTCAAAGACCCGGCTGCACCAATTCCGCAACACCCTCGAATTCGACCTGGACCAGTTCCAAATAGATGCCTGCAGCGCATTGGAAGCGGAACGTGGAGTACTGGTTGCGGCTCCAACCGGGGCCGGCAAAACCGTCGTCGGCGAATTCGCCATCTACATGGCTCTCAAGCGGGGGCTGAAAGCGTTCTACACCACGCCCATAAAGGCCCTGAGCAACCAGAAGTACTCCGAGCTCGTCGACGTGTATGGGACCAGCAGGGTGGGTTTGCTGACCGGTGACACGAATATCAATTCGGAAGCCGACGTCGTCGTCATGACCACCGAGGTGCTCCGTAATATGCTCTACGCCGGCTCATCCACGCTGACGGATCTGGCCTATGTGGTGATGGATGAAGTCCACTATCTTGCCGACCGCTTCCGGGGAGCCGTCTGGGAGGAAGTCATCATCCATCTACCGGCCGAGGTGCAGCTCATTTCGCTCAGCGCGACGGTGTCCAACGCCGAGGAGTTCGGGGCATGGCTCGACACCGTCCGCGGTGATACGGCAGTGGTCGTGACAGAACACCGTCCGGTACCGCTCTGGCAGCACGTGATGGTCGGAAATGACATCCTGGACCTCTTTGCTGCGGATGTATCATTCGACGAAATGGCCCCCGAGCTGGAGACCGGTGCGGCGCTGAAGGAGTACGAAGTAAACCCGGAGCTGCTGTCGCTGGCCAATGCCGAGACCAGAGTCACGCACCGCGGCCGGGGCTATGCCCAGCGTGGCCGTGGCCGGAACCGGCGTATCGAGCAGGAACGCCGCCCATTGCAGACCCGCACCCGCCGGGCATCCCGGCCGCAAGTGATAAAACGCCTGGACCGGGACGGGCTGCTGCCCGCCATTACCTTCATATTTTCCCGCGCGGGCTGCGATGCCGCCGTCCAGCAGTGCGTCGATTCGGGACTGTGGCTGACCGAGGAACCGGAACGGCGGGAGATCCTGCAACGGGTGGATGAGGCCAGCCAGGACATTCCCGAAGACGACCTGGAGGTCCTCGGATTCCGTACCTGGCGGGAGGGCCTGGTCCGGGGCTTCGCCGCACACCACGCGGGCATGCTGCCCACGTTCAAGGAAGTCGTCGAGAAACTGTTCGCGGACGGTCTGGTCAAGGCTGTCTTCGCGACCGAGACGCTGGCCCTGGGGGTCAATATGCCGGCCCGCTCCGTTGTCCTCGAAAAACTGGACAAATTCAACGGCGAGGCGCACGTCAACATTACGGCCGGTGAATACACCCAGCTCACGGGGCGTGCCGGGCGCAGGGGTATCGACGTCGAGGGTCACGCCGTCGTGCTGTGGCAGCCGGGAACGGATCCGACGGCGGTGGCCGGGCTGGCGTCGCGGCGGACCTATCCGCTTAACTCGAGTTTCCGACCCACCTACAACATGAGCATCAACCTGATTGCGCAGTTCGGGCGGACCAGGGCGCGGGAAATCCTCGAGTCCTCATTCGCTCAGTTCCAGGCGGACCGTTCAGTGGTGGGGATCGCCAAGCAGGTCCGCAGCCGGGAGGAATCGCTGGCGGGCTATGAGAAATCGATGCAGTGTCATTTGGGCGACTTCACGGAGTACTCGGGACTGCGGCGGGAACTGTCCGACCTCGAGAACCAGGCAACCAAGACCAAATCGCGCCAGCGGAAATCCGCTGCCACAGATTCGCTGGAGCGGCTGCGGCCCGGAGACGTGATCGATATTCCTGCCGGCCGTAATCCCGGCTACGCTGTGGTGTTATCGCCCGATCACGGCAGCCGCGAACCGCGGCCGACCATCTTGACCTCCGAGAAGCACCTGCGCAGGGTCGGTGCGCAGGACCTTAACGGTCCGTTGGAGGCGGTATCGCGGATTAAGATCCCAAAGTCCTTCAATGCCCGGGTGCCGAAAGACCGGCGCGATTTGGCTTCCTCCATGCGCAATGCTCTGCGCGAGTCCCGGCCGCCGCGGCAGGAGCGGAGCGACGGATTCGAATTCAGTGGAACGGCGGCTCAGGAGAAGAAAATAGCTGAACTGCGGGCCAAGCTTAGGGCTCATCCCTGCCACGGCTGCAATGAACGTGAGGACCACGCAAGATGGGCTGAGCGCTGGTGGAAGCTGCGCCGCGACACGGACGGCCTGATCCGGCAGATTCAGGGCAGGACCAACACCATCGCCAAGACTTTCGACCGGGTAAGCGAGGTGCTGGCCCAGTATCACTATGTCCATCCGGCCGGAGAGGACCTCGTCCTCAGCGAGGAGGGCCAGCGGCTTCGCCGGATCTACGGCGAAAAGGACCTGTTGATATCGCTCAGCATTTCCGAGGGCGCCTTTGACGATCTTGATGCTGCTGAACTCGCCGCTTTCATCACCATCCTCGTCTATCAGGCCAAGCGTGAAGAGCAGGGCGTTCGACCGAGGATGCCGAGCGTGTCGTTGGAGACCGGGGTCGACATTGTTGTCCGCCAGTGGTCGGAACTGACAGATGTGGAAGAGGCGCACAAACTTCCCGTGACCGGTGAACCCGAGCTGGGCCTGGTCTGGCCCATGTACAAATGGGCCCGCGGCAAGCACCTGCAGCTGGCCTTGTCGGGGACCGAATTGGCTGCCGGTGATTTTGTCCGCTGGGCAAAGCAGGTCATCGATCTGCTGGACCAGCTGGCCAAGGTCGAACCGCTGCCGCCGGGCCTCCGCGGACGGTGCATCGAGGCCATCGGTCTCGTCCGCAGGGGAGTCGTTGCGTACTCTGCCGTTGCGGCGTGAGACGCTGTTGCCCGATAGAAATATTCAGCTATATCCCGAGTTAGGTTTCATTCCCATGCCTCTAGCCAGCACACCGCCGGCATCCTCCGCACGCCGTGTGACGCTGTACCGCAATGGATCTGTCTACAGTCCCGCCGACCCTTTTGCCACGGCAATGCTGGTCGACGGCGGCACGGTCGCCTGGGTGGGGTCGGAGCAAGCGGCGGCGTCCATTGCGGACAGCACCATGGATGTCGTTGACCTTGACGGTGCCCTGATTACTCCTGGTTTTGTGGATTCCCATATCCACATCACCGAAACCGGGATAGCGGACCAGACACTGGATCTTGCCGGGATGGCGTCCCTGGCCGAGTTGCTGGATGCAGTCGCTGACGCCGCAGGGTCGGGCAGCGGAATGATCCTCGGCCATGGCTGGGATGAGAGCCATTGGCCCGAGGGACGTGCTCCGACAGCCGACGAGCTGGACCGGGCGTCGGGTTCGCGCATTGTGTACCTGTCCCGGATTGATGTTCATTCAGCGGTGGTCTCCGGAACCTTGGCAGCTGCTCTGTCGCTGGCGGAATTCGAAGGCTGGTGCGGGGATGGCCTCGTCGTCCGGCACGCGCTGTTCATGGCGCGGGAGGCATCCCGTACCTTCCGGAGCGGAGAGCGGGAGCATTTCCAGCGGTGCGCACTGTCCAGGGCAGCGAGCCGGGGCTATGTCGCCCTGACCGAAATGAGCGCGCCGCATGTCGGTTCACCGGAGGATCTGCAAATGTTGCTGGCCCACGACGGCGAGGCCGAGGCCAACGGCGGGCCATTGCGGTACCCGAAGGTGCTGCCCTACTGGGGCGAAGCGGCCGTCGATGTTGAGGATGGCAGGAGGATCCTTAACGACGTCGGAGTCCCGGTCCTGGGGCTGGCCGGGGATCTCAATATCGACGGCTCAATCGGTTCGCATACCGCCCTGCTGCGCGAGGACTACGCGGACGAGCCGGGCCAGCGCGGCTCACTGTACCTTGACGCGGACCTGGTGGCGGTTCATCTGGCCGTTACGGCTGAACTTGGCATCCAGGGTGGATTCCACATCATTGGTGATGCCGCCATGGATATTGCCATCGAGGGGTTGCACAAGGCCGCCGCGAAGGTTGGACTGGACCGGCTCAGGTCGGCGCGGCACCGGTTCGAGCACGTGGAAATGCTGACGCCGGAAGCCATCAAGCAGCTATCGCATTTCGCCGTCACAGGAAGCGTGCAGCCGGCGTTCGACGCGCTGTGGGCGACTGACAATCTGTACGATCTGCGGTTGGGTGCGGAACGTGCCCGGGCCATGAATCCTTTTGCCTCAATGCTGGCAGCAGGAGTTCCGCTGGCGCTGGGAACGGATGCGCCGGTCACGGCGCTGGACCCGTGGGCGGCTGTGAGAGCTTGTTTGGAGCATTCAAATCCCAAGGAGAGGATATCTGCCCGGGCGGCGTTCCTCGCCCACACCAGGGCCGGATGGAGGGCCGTACGGGACGAGGATCCACTCTCCGGCCAGCTGGCCCCCGGGGCACCTGCGACATTCGTGGTCTGGGAAGTTGAGGAGTTGATGGTCCAGACCCCTGATGCGCGGGTGCAGTCCTGGAGCACCGACCCCCGCGCCGGAACACCGCTGTTGCCCGCGCTGGACAACGGACAGGAGCCGCGCTGTTTGCAGACGGTTCGTGACGGCTGCCAGCTGTACAAAGCTGAGGACTTCGCTGCCTGACTTTTTCACCGTTGCCCGTGCTGCAACGAGATGGCGGTGGGGGAGGGTAATGCAAAAGTTTCCGAAAATTCCCCCATGGAGCGACCCCGTTCTGACCTGCAGTTAAAGATAAAGCCGCAGGTCAGAGTCGCGTTGACACGTCCTCCACAACACGTAGGCTCGTATTCCAACAGGTTCTGCTTTCCCGTCGAGGAAAGCTCCTGGCCACGGCTACAGGCTGCGGTTTTTCTAACGGGTAGGTTCACACGTCAGTAGAAAACAGTGCCTTTCCGCCCTCAGGGTGGCGGGGCAATGGTCCGAAGGCGCGTGAACCTACCCATTTATCGTCTCGCCTATACTTGGTGGTGCTGTGCGCCGTCGCCTGAGTCGGTTCCTGGCTGTTTTGCAGCCGCGGCAGAGCGGTTTCTTATCTTCCGACCGAGGAAAGGCCATGAGTGCGCGTCGTCACCATCATCCCGACGTACAACGAAATTGAGTCTCTGCCCAGTACCTTGAGCCGGTTACGGGCCAATGTGCCGGATTCCGATGTGCTGATCGTCGATGACAACAGTCCGGACGGAACCGGTGGCTTCGCCGACTCTGCCGCAGCGAAGGATGACCAGGTACACGTTCTCCACCGAAAGCGTAAAGAGGGCCTCGGCGCCGCTTATATCGCAGGGTTTCATTGGGGACTTGACGGCGGCTACGACATCCTGGTGGAAATGGACGCGGATGGCTCACACCAGCCGGAGCAGATGCACCTGCTGCTCGATGCCATCGCGGCCGGAGCGGATCTGGCCATGGGGTCGCGTTGGGTTTCCGGCGGCGAGGTGGTCAGTTGGCCGCTGCACCGTAAATTACTTTCCCGGTTGGGCAGTCTGTACTCGCGCATCCTTCTGGGTGCGGAGATCCGGGATTTCACCGGTGGTTACCGGGCTTTCAAACGCCAGACCCTGCAGAAGATCGACCTGGACTCCGTCGAATCCGTCGGCTATTGCTTTCAAGTGGATCTTGCGTGGAAGGTTGCCCAGTTGGGACTGAGCATCGTGGAAGTGCCAATCGTTTTCGTCGAACGGGAACACGGTGATTCGAAGATGAGTCGCAAGATCGTGATGGAGTCAATAGTCCGGGTGACGAGGTGGGGCATTCGAACCCGGTGGCAGACGCTGAGGCACCGGATCATGAGCAACCGGAATGAAAAAAGGCGGCCTTCTCGATGAAGGCCACCTTTTCAGTGTCTTGTCCGTACGGCGGAGTTACGCGGAAGTGCGCTCCCCGCGGCGTTCGCGCAGGATATTGAGACGGTCCTGAAGGATCTGTTCCAGCTCCTCGGAGCTGCGCCGTTCCAGCAACATATCCCAGTGGGTACGGACCGGCTTCTCGTTGGGGTTGATCGGCTTCTCGCCATCAACCAGAAGCGCTTCCTTGCCGGTCTTGGAAACCCAGACGGGCGGAATCTCGGCTTCTGCGGAGAACGTGACGAACACCGACTCGCCATCGGCGCAACGGTATTCGATACGCTGCCGCGGTGCCGGCTCCACGCCGGATTCGGTCTCCATGCTCTGCGCCCCAAGACGCATTCCTCGCAAGCTTCGGTCGCTCATCATTTCTCCTACATCAAAAACGGGTCATTGGGTGCAACGCCGGCCGCAGCGGAATTGTTCCGCCGCGCCGGTGGGGGCAAACAATAAATTATACGCGCCGCGGACGATCCAGCACACCAACCAGCCCGCAGCGGTAATGGCTACGGTGCCGGTGTCTCCTGCTCCGTGGTGCCCAGGACGTTGCCGATACCCTTGAGCGCCTCGCCGACCTCACTGGGAATGATCCACAACTTATTCGACGATCCGTCGGCAAGCTTGGGCAGCGTCTGAAGGTACTGGTAGGCGAGCAGCTTCTGTGTCGGGTTGCCTTTATGGATGGCATCAAAGACTTTGCCAATCGCCTGCGCTTCACCATCGGCCCTAAGGATCGCAGCCTTGGCATCACCTTCAGCAGCCAGAATGGCGGCCTGCCGCTGGCCCTCCGCGGTCAGAATCTGGGACTGTTTTGTGCCCTCGGCGGTGAGGATGGCGGCACGCCGGTCACGCTCCGCGCGCATCTGCTTCTCCATCGAGTCCTGGATGGAAATTGGCGGATCGATCGCCTTGAGCTCAACCCGGGAGACACGGATTCCCCACCTGCCGGTTGCCTCGTCCAGCACACCGCGGAGCTGACCATTGATCTGGTCCCGGGATGTGAGCGCCTCTTCAAGGTTCAGCCCACCGACGACGTTACGCAGGGTCGTGGTGGTCAGTTGTTCCACGGCCTGGATGTAATTCGCGATCTCATATGTTGCTGCCCGCGCATCAGTGACCTGGAAGTAGACGACGGTGTCGATGGACACAACCAGGTTGTCCTCGGTAATCACCGGCTGGGGCGGGAAGGAGACCACTTGCTCACGCAGGTCGAGCAGCGGAAGCAACCGGTCCACGAACGGGATGAGCAGCGTTAGTCCCGGGTTCAGGGTCTTGAGGTACTTTCCGAGGCGTTCGACGACGCCGGCCCGTGCCTGGGGAATGATGCGCACCGAACGTACGAGCACGATCACCACGAAGATGGCGAGGACTAGTAAAACTACGGTCAGGGCTATCGATCCGACGTCCATATTCTCTCTCTGTTGGTTGCCACGGAGTTACCGCAAACGGTTGGTTATGCGGGGTAAGTACCTGGAGCGGGGGCATCATTGACGGCCGAGACGATTGCTGTGGCCCCTTCAATCCGGGTCACAGATACTTTCTTTCCCGCCGGTATCTCTGCGCCGGCTGCAGCACGGGCCGTCCAGGTATCGCCACCGATCTTGACGATGCCGGAAGCGGCTGTGACTGGTTCAAGCGTCAACGCCATCTCTCCGATGAGACGGTCGATATTCGAGCGCTGTTCCGGTGGGCCTTTCCGCAGATGCTTCAGGGCAACCGGACGGACGAAGAACATCATGGCCAGCGAAACGACGCAGAAGGCGATGCACTGAACGACGAACGATCCAGTGAAGAACGACGTGGCAAGGGCCGCCAGTGCACCCACGGACAGCATGATGAAAAACAAATCCAAGGTGATCATTTCGACGACTGCCAGCACCAGGAACAGCGTCAGCCACAGGACCCAGACATTCTCTACGATCCACTCCAGCATGGCTTCCCTCGCTTCCCCTTGTCCGGCGGCGACCTGAACCGCGCGGCAACCGCAAAAGGTTGTTATATGTCCATCATGCCCGATGTTGGTGATCGGGACCACCAATTGCGGGAATAGTCGGCAAGTCGGTTGGCTTATTCAAGTCACATGGCGGGAGCCCGGTCTCATTTGTTGGTCTCCGGAGTGCGCGGGTGATGCAATGAGATCAATCCATTACGGGCAGAAAAGAGAATCATGCAATCGCTACTGGTCAGCGAGCACCTGGGCCTGAGGCTCTCCAGACTCTTTCTTGGACTGTTCCTGTACGGATCGGCCATTGCGCTAATGGTTCGTGCGAACATCGGCTCTTCACCTTGGGACGTCTTTGGGCAGGGTCTGTCGCGGACTATCGGTGTCAGTTTCGGTCTTGCCACCATCGTCATCAGTGGCATGGTGCTGTTGTTGTGGATCCCGCTGCGGGAGCGGATGGGATTCGGCACTGTAGCCAATGCCATCCTGGTTGGCGTCTTCGCCGACTTGGCGATGCTGGTGCTGTCGACACCTGAGCATCCAGCGCTGCAATCGGTGATGTTCCTCGCAGGATTGCTCATGCTCGCGCTGGCCAGTGCCCTGTACATCGGGGCAGGAATGGGACCCGGTCCGCGCGATGGGTTAATGACGGGCCTGGTCCGGGTGACCGGACAGCGCGTGTGGGTGGTCCGCACCTCGATTGAACTTCTCGTCGTCGTTATCGGCTGGCTGCTCGGGGGAGTGGTGGGCATCGGAACACTGATATTCGCATTGACTATCGGTCCGCTGATCCAACAGGCGTTGAAACTGCTGTTCGTGGATCTGGACAAACCCCGGCGCCCGAAGAAACCCGCTTCACAGCTCTAAAGTTTTCCGTAGGCCGCCACACGGAACGCCGCGGTGACCTCCGTGGATGCCGGCAGGTCCGCCAATTGGTTCTGCAGGCTGGACTCGTCGAGGTGATGGGCAGCAGGACCCATCAGCGCGGCAAGCCGGATATCCGCCTGGCCCAGCGACATGCTGAACTCGACGTCGTCGTACATTTCCCTGCTGAAGTGCGGTTCCAACGTTTTGGCCAGATGGTCGGACTTCTCCGCCTGCACGTCCAACAAAGAGGCGGTCCGGCGGATCTCTTCCAAGTGCCCGGGCAGCGGTGAGACCACGATGAGGTGTCCATCGGGAGCCAGCACACGGGCGAATTCAGACGGATTGCGGGGAGCGAAAATATTCAGCACGACGTCGAGGGCTCCATCAGCGACCGGCAGCGGGCGCCAGATGTCCCAGACCAGGCACAGCGCCTCCGGCAGGGAACGCGCTGCCCGGCGCAGGGCGTATTTGGAGATATCCAGCGCCAATGCACGGGCTCCTGGAAGGGATTGGAGCGCCGCCCCGAGGTAGAAACCGGTGCCTGCCCCGGCGTCGGCAATGGCGGGCCTGGACTTGCCCTCCATAGCCCGCTGCGTATGACCGGAGACGGACCGTGCCAGGCGGTCATAGTGGCCGCCGGATAGAAAAGCTTCCCGCGCCTCGACCATGGCGGCGGTATCCGGGGTGTAGCCACTGGCTTTGCCGGTCAACAGGTTCACGTAGCCCTGCCGCGCGCGGTCGAACCGGTGGCCCTGCCTACAGGACAGGACGCTTCGGTTTCCAACACCGTCCTCCACCATCATTGGCGCCGCGCACACCGGGCACTGCAGGAGGTCCGTCAGCGCTGAGTCCATCGTTTTATCCTAGACGGGCGTCAGGTGCTGACCGGACGACGGCGGGAGGCAGCCGCCGTGGTGTTGCCGCGGGCAAATTGATGCTCGCGGTGAATGAGATTAGGCTCACAGTGTGAAATCCGAACAGCTTCCTTTGCTCAATTCAGTCTCCGCTCCCACAGTCCATCCCGCCGGCACCAGATCCGTCGTGGCCGTAACCCGACCGGACTTCGACGCCGACAGCTACGTCGGCCAGCTGTGGGAGGTGCCGCTGACCGGCGAAGGCACAGGTCCACGCAGGCTCACCCGCGGTTTCCGGGATACGTCGCCCCGGTTCTCCCCGGAGGGCAATGTGCTCGCGTTTATCCGTGCCGAGGCGGGCGGCACGCCGCAGCTTCACATCATGGACGCCAGGGGAGGGGAGGCCCAAGCGGTCACTGACCAGAAACTGGGAGTCGGCTCTTTCGACTGGTCGCCGGATTCAACCCGCATTGCCTATACCTCGCGGGTGCCCGAACACGGCCGCTACGGAACAATCGACGGCGTCGGACCGGGCGCCGAGGACGCGCGCCACATTGACACCCTCAAGTTCCGGATGAACGGCGTCGGCTATACCGGAGACAAGCGCTCGCAGCTGTTTTTGGTCGAGGTGCCTGCGGTCGACGCCGAGCCGCCGGTCGCCCCCGCCGGCCGGGCCAAGGAATCCGCGGGTGGTGAGGACGCTGAATCCTTCTCCGCCGTGCCGCAGAGTATGCAGTTGACCGAAGCCGACGCCGACCATAACGGCCCGGTATTCACCGCCGACGGCAACCGGATTCTCTTCACCGCCAGCCTGCATCAGGGCAGGGACGAAAACCTCCGCAGCGACATCTATTCCATCGCCGCCGACGGCACAGACCGGCAACAGCTGACCAACCTGAACGGGTCCACGATTGGAGCCTCCGACGGGCGCATTTCGGCCGATGGCCAGTGGCTCTTCTACCTCGGCAGTGAACTCTCGAGCACAGGTATAGACTTCGTGGCCCGGAACACCGGCCTCTACGTTGCGCCGGTCTCCGACCCGTCCGCCGCCCGCTGCCTGACCGATGCGGAATCGGTGGACCTCGGCGAAACCGGTGGAGCCCTGACACGGTTTGGAGCCGACGGCGTCCTGGTCACCAACCGCACGCGCGGTTCCCTGGAGCTCCTCCAGGTGATGGCCGACGGCGGCGTAACGGTGCTGGCCTCCGGACCGCGGCTGGTGACGGGACTGGACGCGGCGGGCGACACCGTCGTCGTCACCTTCTCCGATCCCGCGACCATGGGCGACGTGGCACTCGTGCATGAGGGCGGGCTGAAGCAGCTGACCGACTTTTCCGCGCAACTGCGGGACGAAGCCGGCGTCGTACTACCCAAGGAAGTGACCTATCAGGCCGATGACGGCTACCCGGTGCACGGTTGGGTTCTGTTGCCTGAGGGGGAGGGGCCGCATCCGGTGCTGCTGAACGTCCACGGCGGTCCGTTTGCGCAGTATGGCTGGGGACTCTTCGATGAAGCGCAGGTGTACGTCGAGGCCGGCTATGCCGTGCTGCTGCCCAATCCGCGTGGAGCGGCCGGCTACGGACAGGAACATGGGCGTTCGATCAAGGGGGCGATGGGAACTGTTGACCTGCTTGACGTCCTGGGATTCCTCGAAGGCGCACTGTCTGAATTCGAGGGGCTCGACGACGGCCGGCTGGGAATTATGGGCGGTTCCTACGGCGGCTACCTCACCGCCTGGACCATTGCCCAGGACCACCGGTTCACGGCGGCGATCGTCGAGCGCGGCTACCTTGATCCGCCGTCGTTCATTGGCTCTTCCGATATCGGTTGGTTCTTCTCCAATGAGTACACCGGCAGCGACCCGGAAAAGGTAAAGGGCCAGAATCCGTTCGCGCACATTGACAAGGTGGAAACACCGGCGCTGATTATCCATTCCGAAGAGGATCTGCGCTGCCCACTGGAGCAGGCGCACCGGTACTACACTGCGCTGAAGCTTCGCGGCGTCGAAACGGAAATGGTGGTCTTTCCCGGTGAGAACCATGAGTTGTCCAGGGCCGGCACACCGCACCACCGGAAGCAGCGGTTCGAGCACATTCTGCGCTGGTGGGCACGGTATCTTCCCACCGCGCAGAACCGCATCGGGGCGTAACGCCGTCGTTCCAGTACCCAGGGGGAGGCAAAGCAATGGACGAAAGATACGAGTCCCTATACCAGCGTGGCCATCAAGCGGAACCACAGAAGACCGTTCCGGCGATGGACGACCGGCCTGCCGTGCCCGATAGCCACGAAACCGGATCTGTAGAGGTTGCACCGGTGACGCCGGCGGGGGAGCGGGTGGATCCTGAGCCGTCCGCTGCTGTACAGACCAACGCGGGTCCAAACCCGTACATCCGGTTGCTGATTATCGCCGGTTGCATTTTGATCGTGGGTGCCGTGGTGGCATTTTTCGGCGGCGGGCAGCTGATCAATATGCAAATGATGCCGAGCTCGGTGGAGGCCCAGGAAGAGGCATTCCTCCTGATGACGTATGGGCAATCCCTGACTACGGTTGCGCCGTTCCTGCTTGCCCTGGGTCTTGGAACGCTGCTTGGTGTTGTCTTTATGAAGGCACATACCTGGCGCGCGCCCCAGCGCAGCGACTGAGCGGAAGGCTGTTATATAAGCCTTTACCGGCAGGTCGACTATAAGTAGCCTGATGACGAAGAGTATTCGAGCACGCTCAGGGAGTTGTTATGGACAATCAGGACATTCAAGAACGTATTCAGGCATTGGTCGACCAGGAGCACCAGCTGCGTGAGGCTTCCGCCGGTGAAGACGAGGTGGAGGCAAACCGCGCGGAACTGCGCCGCGTTCAGGAGTCCCTGGATCAGTGCTGGGACCTGCTGCGGCAACGGCGGGCCAAGCAGGAAGCAGGCGGGAGTCCGGAGGACGTTTCCGTCCGGCCGGTGGATCAGGTAGAAGGATACCGGCAGTAGTGAGCACAACCACGCGGCCTGAACCCCCGTCGTCGGGGCTGCATGTTGCCGATACTCATGATCTGCTCCGGGTGCAGGGTGCGCGCGAGAACAACCTCAAGAATATCGACGTCGAGATCCCGAAGCGTCGGCTAACGGTCTTCACTGGCGTCTCCGGGTCGGGCAAGAGTTCCCTGGTCTTCGCCACCATCGCCGCAGAGTCACGGCGGATGATCAATGAGACCTATAGTGCCTTCCTGCAGGGTTTCATGCCGACGCAGGCGCGGCCGGACGTGGACATTCTGGAAGGGCTGACGACGGCGATCATCGTCGACCAGGAGCGGATGGGCGCAAACCCGCGCTCGACGGTCGGCACCGCCACGGACGCCAACGCGTTGTTGCGGATCCTGTTCAGCCGGCTTGGAGAGCCGCACATCGGATCGCCCCAGGCATTCTCGTTCAACGTCGCCTCCATCAGCGGCGCCGGCGCGGTCACCTTTGAGAAAGGCGGAAAGAAGGTCAAGGAGCGGCGGGACTTCAACATCACGGGCGGAATGTGCCCGAAGTGCGAAGGTACCGGGCGGGTAACGGACTTCGACCTGACCGAGCTATACGACGAAAGCAAGTCCCTGAACGAAGAGGCACTCACCATCCCCGGCTACACGATGAGCGGTTGGCAGGGCCGCCTGCTTCGCGGCGTGGGACTGGACCTGGACAAGCGGATCAGTGACTACAGCCAAAAGGAACTGGATGACTTGCTCTACAAGGAACCGACCAAGATCAAGGTCGAAGGCGTCAATCTGACCTACGAAGGCGTGGTTCCGAAAATCCAGAAATCGATGCTCTCCAAGGACCGGGAGGCAATGCAGCCGCACATCCGGGCATTCGTCGACCGTGCGATTACGTTTACAGCATGCCCCGAATGCGGTGGCACCCGGCTCAGTGAGGCTGCCCGGTCCTCAAAAATCAAGGAAATAAGCATTGCGGACGCGTGTGCCATGCAGATCAACGAACTGGCCGAATGGGTCCGCGGGCTCGACGAGCCATCGGTGGCGCCGCTGCTGACGACGCTGGGGGAAAGCCTTGACTCGTTCGTAGAGATCGGGCTCGGCTACCTGAGCCTCGACCGGCCGGCGGGAACGCTTTCCGGGGGAGAGGCCCAGCGGACCAAGATGATCCGCCACCTCGGTTCCGCCCTGACTGATATCACATACGTCTTCGACGAACCGACTATCGGCCTGCACCCGCACGACATCGCCCGGATGAACGATCTGCTGCTGCGGTTGAGGGACAAGGGCAACACCGTGTTGGTCGTCGAGCATAAGCCGGAGACGATCGCGATCGCCGACCACGTGGTCGACCTCGGTCCCGGAGCAGGGACAGCTGGTGGCGAATTGGTGTTCGAGGGCACAGTTGAGGGGCTGCGGGGGAGCGACACCATTACCGGCCACCACCTCGACGACCGTGCCCGTCTCAAGGAAGCTGTACGGACTTCCACAGGTGCTCTGGAGATCCGCGGCGCACGGCAGAATAATCTTCAGAATGTCGACGTAGATGTTCCAACGGGCCTTCTCGCCGTCGTCACTGGGGTTGCCGGCTCCGGGAAGAGTTCGCTGATCCATGGAAATCTCGCGGGTCGCGATGGTGTGATCGTCATCGATCAAGCCGGTATCAAGGGTTCACGCAGGTCCAATCCCGCCACCTACACCGGCCTGCTCGAGCCGATCCGCAAATCCTTTGCAAAAGCCAATGGGGTTAAGCCGGCCCTGTTCAGTGCCAACTCAGAAGGTGCTTGCCCCACCTGCAATGGCGCTGGCGTGATCTATACCGAGCTGGGCGTCATGGAAACCGTCGCCACCACCTGCGAGGAATGTGAGGGCAAACGGTTCCAGGCGGCGGTGCTTGAGTTCAAGCTTGGCGACAAAGACATCAGCGAAGTGCTTGCGATGTCCGTCGCCCAGGCTGAGGCGTTCTTTGGCGCCGGCGAGGCGCGTACGCCGGCCGCGCACAGGGTCCTCGACCGGCTCTCAGATGTCGGGCTGGGGTATCTGACCCTCGGCCAGCCCCTTACGACACTGTCCGGCGGCGAACGGCAGAGGCTGAAATTGGCAACCCAGATGGGGGAGAAGGGCGGCGTGTATGTGCTTGATGAACCCACCACCGGCCTGCATCTCGCCGACGTCGAGCAACTGCTTGGATTGCTCGACCGGCTGGTCGACTCCGGTAAGTCGGTCATTGTGATTGAGCACCATCAGGCCGTTATGGCACACGCCGACTGGATCATTGATCTTGGACCCGGCGCTGGACACGACGGCGGCAGGATTGTCTTCGAGGGTACGCCGGCTGAGCTCGTCGCCGGCCGTTCCACACTGACCGGCGAACATCTCGCCGCGTACACCGCCTGAGCGGGCGTTCAACTGAGTGATTGTGCCCGGGAGCGGGACGGCGTACATTATGTCAAGTTGGATGAAGGTGTGGTATTTTCTGGCATGCATGACGTCGGCCAGTTGGTTTTCGGATTCAACGAATGCATCAACGCGCGGGATCTAGAGGGACTGGCGAGGCTTATGAGCAGCGACCATTCCTTCATCGACCCGGGCGGAAACGCGATCATCGGGAAAGCTGCCTGCATCGAAGCCTGGCGCGGGTTCTTCGATACCTATCCGGACTACAGGAACTTCTTCGAGGCTATGTTGTCCCGCGGCAACAGGGTGACGATTGTGGGCCGCTCGGTGTGTCCAACCTTTTCTGCTCTCGAAGGACCGGCACTGTGGACGGCTATGGCCGAAAAGGATGAGCTTGCCGAATGGCGCGTTTACGAGGATACGCCGGAAGAACGTTGTCGCTTGGGCATCGACGACGAGTGGCTGGCTAAAGCATCGTCTGACGTCGTCTAATGCAGTGATTTTCCAGGCATATAGTCATTCGCCGATAATCTACATTATGTAAAGTAAAGCTCTTGGTTCGGCCGTATGGTCGGTTTGTCCTGCATCCCCTGCATCCGTCTCCTTATGACGAAGCCCCCTAGTCAGCGCTCCCTCACACGCCGCGCTCGCCTCGTGGGCTCGAATGCTTGCATCACGTTGAATTCTTCGGCCACGTTGGACCTTGTTGGTGCCGGGAAGACCAAAAATGACTGGATATTTGCGCCATGGTCCGGCGCCAGTCGGTTTTGCTTGCCATCTGACGAATCAGCACAACCAGGCCATGCCCCGTGGATGCGACCCTCGACGACGGCCCTCTCCCCCGCATTGAGGGCACAGAATCGGCGGCATACTATTGGACGATGTCGAATGAAAATACTGTTCAGGAAGCGCGGCTGCATCCGGCCGTTGAGGAAGCTATTGCCAAATACGGGATTGCCCATGAAATCCTCGGCTGCGACGACGAACTGGCCGACACGGCGGTCTTCTGTGAACACTACGGCGTCTCCCTCGAGCAGGCCGCCAACACTATACTTGTAGCTTCAAAGAAGATTGATCCGCCCAAATACGCTGTATGTGTTGTGCTGGGGACGACGCGTCTGGACGTCAATAAGACGGTCCGCGAGAGGCTCAGTGTCAAAAGGGCCTCGTTTGCGGATGCAGAAACGACCAAGGAGCTGACCGGAATGCTGATCGGTGGAGTGACCGCCATCGGCACGGAGAATCTCCCGATCTATGTGGACGCCTCCGTCTTGGCCCAGAAGCAAGTAGTCATGGGCGGAGGAAATCGAACCAGTAAGCTGCTCCTCGACCCCAATGAACTCGCCAAGCTCCCCAACGTCGAAGTCATCGAGGGTCTGGCCAAAGTTCAGAACTGAAATGAGTTCGCTGGAGACCTGGCCGAAGACCCAGGAAGCCTTCTCACAAGCCGCGGCCTGGTTCGTGGAGACGACGGCCAAGGCGGCCGGGCGGTGGGAGGCTCCTGCCCTCGGCGAATGGACCGTGCGCGACTTGGCCGGTCATACGAGCCGGGCGCTGCTGACCGTCGAAACGTACCTAAACCAACAAGCTGACAGCATTGACGTCGAATCAGCGGACGAGTACTTTCGGCTGGCACTTGCTTCCGTCGGCGACCCGGCGGCCGTAGCAGAGCGCGGCCGCGACGCCGGGGCCGCCCTCGGATCCAATCCACCTGATGCTGTGGAAGAGATTGCGGATCGCGTACTCAGGCTGGTTAACTCGAGCGGCGGTAATTCCGTTGTGAGGACGCCGGTCGGCGGGATGCGCCTGATGGATTACCTGCCAACGCGCACCTTTGAGCTGACCGTCCATACCTGCGACCTTGCCGCAGCCGTTGACGTAGTGCCGCAGATTCCTGAGGCAGCGGCTGAGCACAGCCTTGCCCTGCTTGGCAGGCTCGCCATCCGATCCGGCAAGGCCGGCGAACTGCTCCTGGCAGCGACGGGACGCGGCGGCCTGCCAGCAGGATTCACAGTCCTGTAGCGCCGGCGGGCCGGGCGAATTTGTCCCCTGGTGGCAAATGATCGTGCGTCTCTCAAACGAGAAATCATACAGCGGTTCCTCGACACGCCGTGGCAGGCGGTAGTTTGGTAAGGCTCCTATTCCCCCATGTGAGGACGTTCATGGCCCCCCGCAAACTGTTCCGTACCGTTGCCTTTGCAGAGGCTGTGACGTGGACGCTGCTGCTGATTGGTTTATTCCTCAAGTATGTCACCGGGACAACTGAGTTGGGCGTAAGCATCGGCGGTGGGCTGCATGGATTCGTGTTCATATGCTACGTAATGAGCACCTGCTTCACCTGGGTCAATCAGAAATGGTCGGCCGGTGCGGGCATGCTGGCGCTCGTGTCTGCGATCATTCCGTATGCGACTATCCCGGTGGAAAAGTCATTCGATCGAAAGGGAATGCTCGACGGCGCGTGGCGGTTGGGTGCTGGCGGCGAGAGGCCGCGCGGGTTCCTGGAGACGCTGCAGGCTTGGGTGCTGCGGCATCCTCTCCTCGCCGTCGTCGTCGCCCTTGCCGGTGCCACCGCCGTCTTCAGTTTCCTGCTCTTTCTTGGTCCGCCGGATACGTGGTTCCAGTAGTAGTCTTGCTGCAATCGCACAACCGTTGGAGTAAGGCCCATGATCACAACTTTCGACGACGAGCGGATCGGCTTCCTTTTCAAGGGGTTACCGGCTGATGCTGCCGATCTAACGCTTGCGGAACTTGGGGGCCAGCGGCGGCATCTGCTGACCGGCGGTTTCAGCTGGCCGGCCATGACCCTGAGGCAGTCGGCTGTGGAGCACAACGCAGCCCTGATGGCCCGTTATGTGCATGAACATAACCTGCAGATCGCGCCACACCTGAAAACGTCTATGTCTCCGAGACTGGCCATGATTGCGGAGGCCGCCGGGACGTGGGGCGTGACGGTAGCCAACCCCTTCCAGGCGCAGGTTTTTATGGCCGCGGGAGCGGAAAGCATCTTCATGGCGAACGAACTCGTGGAACCGGATTTCGCCCGCCGGATATCCACTTGGCAGCAAGCGGACGGCCGCCGTTTCGTCTGCTACGTCGATTCACTGCGCGGAGTGCAGATACTCGACGAAAACGCAGCCGACGGCCTCGACGTCGTCATTGAAATTGGCCATTCCGGCGGCAGGGCCGGTGTGCGGGACCTGGCCGACGTCGCCACGATTGCCCGGGCTGTTGGGGAGTCGAAGAATCTGCGCCTGCGGGGAGTGGGTGGGTATGAAGGATCCGTTTCCCATGGCCGCTCCGAAGAGGATATCGACGCCGTGCGCAACTATCTTGGCATGGTTGCTGAGGCATTGCGGTTGATGGTGCCGTATTGCGCCCAGGGTCTTCCGGTCATCGCCAGCGCCGGCGGCAGCCTCTACTTTGACTGTGTTGCGGACATACTGGCGCCCGCAAACTTCCCGGATTTCGACGTCGTCACCATCATCCGGTCCGGTGCCTACCTCACGCACGATTCCGACTTCTACGCCCGCCGTTCGCCCCTCGATGGGGATTTGAGGCGGCAGGCAGAAGCTCCGTCGGACAATCCGGCAGCAGGCTCCGTGTCTGCACCTCCCGACGATGACAGGCTGCGGCCCAGCATTGAGGTCTGGGCGCAAATCCTGTCGCGTCCGGAACCTGGTCTGGTCATCGCCGGGGCCGGACGGCGGGATGTGAACACCGATTCCGGTCTGCCGCTCCCCCGCCGCTTGGTGCCGTCCGGCGGTTCCCGGTTCCGTGATGTTCCGGACTGGAAGGTTTCCCAACTCAACGACCAGCATGCGTTCATCGAAGTGCCGGCCGACGATCCGGCGCAGCCCGGTGATCTGATTACTCTCGCCATTTCTCATCCCTGCACGCTGCATCAACGGTGGTCCGCTCCCCTGCTGCTCGACGATCAAGACCACGTCGTCGGAATCGCCCGTTCATACTTCTAGCGGCACCGCGGCTATTGGACGGTCATCCATCCCACGCCGGTCGCCGCGGCTGCCCAGAGCACGCTGGCAAACGTGCCGAGAATGAAACGCTCCGCGGCGCCCGACTCCGATCCCAGTTCGGAATACCGGCCGAGTCCCTTCACCGCCAGGACCACGGCCATGCCCTCCGGCCACCCCGCCAGCAAGGTTCCGCTGATGGCCATACGCTCCAGGAATCCAATCCAGGCTCCCCCACGGAGCACCGGTGATTCGGTGACGTCCGTATTGTTCTCGGGATGCTCGCGGTTGAACGACGATTGCAGGATGGCGACGGTGACCGGCCCTCCCCCAACGGCCGCGGCCAGAACGGTCAGAGAATACCCAACCGCACCGAGCCTGATGTCGCCGAAAACTGCGGCCAAGGCGGCGAGTCCAAGCAGTGCGAGCAGCACAATGGACATCCACCGTATTCTTCCGGAACCATCGCCGTCGTACTTCCGGAAATAGAGCGGAGCCGCCACCACCGCGGTGAGGGCGAGTAGAACGATGCTGGCAATGCTCACTGGTCGGCCTCCTTCAGGCGGCGGATTGCTGTCTCCCGGACCCGCTGGTCCTCCTGCCACAGCCCGGCCCGCAATCTGGCGGAAACCGCTTGCTGGCTTATACCGAGGCGGGCCGCGATTTCCTGCTGAGTTGCCCCTCCCGTGAGCATGGTGCCGGCTTCAACGGCCGCCTCGGTCCGTTTCAGGGACAGGGCTCCGAGCAGCTGGAGAATCGCGTCTACATCTTGACAGGCAGGATGCAGACCTCGCACGCAAACGTGGCCGGCGGCGTGTTTGGCATCTTCGACGGCTTCGCGTGCCTGTTCGAATGCGGCGCCGGATCCGGCCCTGGTGCTCTCGGGTAATGGTTCCTTGACCGGTCCAATCCCGATTCCGACGCTCCACTTCTGCGTTTGCGCCAGTTTCAAGGCAATACGTACGACGGCGGCAGGATCGTCCAGAATGCCCTGCACCTCATCGCCGGCCGTGCGCTCAAAGGCGCGGACGGGGGTGAAATCGGAATCCTGATTGAGCTCAGCAAGCAGAGGGTCCACGAGATCATCGCTGGTACGAGATTTCCGTTGATCGATAGTCAAGACGTACATGAAAACAACAACCTTTGCGGTTTGTAAATATATCCACAAACTTACAGCTTTGTTTGTTTGGATACAACCCTGAGCTCCCCCAGCGTATCCCCCGCCTGTCGTATTAGGCTGGCTGACATGCCAGTTGTACTCGCGGCCGTTCTCGATGCGGCGGCCATTCTATTATTCGCCATCCTGGGCCGGAACACCCATGAGCACGCATTGGCCATCTTCGGCGTACTTGGCACCGCGGGACCGTTCCTCCTGGCCGCAGCCATTGGGTGGTTCATGGCACGGGCATGGCGCCGGCCGTTCAAACTCTGGCCCGCCGGCGTCGTCATCTGGCTTGTCACCGTGGTGGGCGGGCTGGCCCTGCGTGGACTTGCGGGTGGCGGACTGGCCTTTGCATTCCAAATAGTAACCCTTTGCTTCCTGGGCCTCACGATCCTCGGTCACCGGCTCGTCGGCACTCTTGTCTTAAGGCGCAAGGCAAGGGCTGAAGTGAACCAGTGACGCTGATGAACTAGTCTCAAACCAGACCTCCGGCCGCGATTGCTAGAGCGCATAGCCGACAGCCTCCCTGCCACTACGAAAGGACCATCATGGTTACAGCTTTTGTCCTGATCAAGACCGACGCATCGAGGATCCCCGAATCAGCGGAGGAGATCTCAGGTCTCGACGGAATCAGCGAAGTTTATTCCGTGACCGGGGACTGGGACCTGATCGCCGTCGCACGCGTGCGGCAGCATGAGGATCTGGCGGACGTCATCGCCGACCGTCTCTCCAAAGTTGACGGCGTCGTCAGCACGACCACCCACATATCTTTCCGCGCCTACTCGCAGCACGATCTGGATGCGGCGTTCTCCCTCGGCCTGGAAGGTTGAGGGAGGCTAGCGCGTGACGTCGATCCAGCGCCGCAGCACATCTGCTGCAGCGCCGCTGGCGATGGACTCACGCGCTCTTCCCGCAGCCACGGCCATCCGGTCCTCAAGCGGGCCCTCGGCCGTTTCATCGAACGCCACAAGGCCGGCTGCTGCATTGAGTACGACGGCGTCGTGTACGGGGCCGGTTTCGCCTGCCAGTACCCGGCGCACCACTTCGGCGTTGTAAGCTGCATCGGCACCCCGCAGATCCTCGACAGTGGCGCGGTTGATGCCTACGGCGGCCGGGTCGAAGACCTGTTCCGTGACGGTGCCGCCGCGCACTTCCCAGACCCTGGAGCGTCCCGTCGTCGTCATTTCGTCCAAACCGTCATCACCACGGAAGACCAAAGCCCGGTTTCCCCGCGCGGCAAAAACGCCGGCCATTAGCGGCGCCATGGCCGGATCGGCAACTCCGACGGCAGAGGCTGCTACGTCCGCCGGATTGATCAACGGACCGAGGAAATTGAACGCCGTCGCAACGCCCATCTGACGCCGGACGGCGGCGGCAAAACGCATGGAAGGGTGGAACAGCTGGGCGAAGCAGAATGTGATTCCGGCCTTTTCGGCTGCTTCGACGACACCCTCAACGGGCAGGTCGAGCCGCACGCCGAGAGCCTCGAGTACGTCGGCGGAACCGGAGGATGACGACGCCGCGCGGTTTCCGTGTTTGACGACCTTCGCTCCTGCCCCGGCGCAGACCAGAGCGGACATCGTTGAGATATTGACAGTGTTGAGCCGGTCTCCCCCGGTTCCCACAATGTCCAGCGCCGGACCTTGAATGGATATCGGGCGGGCGTTATCCAGCATTGCCTCCACCAGTCCGGTCAATTCTTCGACCGTTTCGCCTTTGGCTCGGAGGGCGGTGAGGAATGCGGCTATCTGGGCCTCCGACGCCGTACCTTCCATAATCGAGTTCATTGCCCATCGGCTGCGCTCTGTGCTCAGATCATGACGCCCTATGAGGGTCGTCAAAAGCTCCGGCCACGTCGGGGCCGCCTGTTCTGCAGCTGGTGGGATACTCACACCTAGATGCTAGCCATCAATCCGCTTCTGCGCCCAATATGGCGGTCCGCCGCGGAATTTCGTGACTTTGTAGAAAAAGATTGAACTGATTCCAGTGTCGGGTTGGGCAGGAGCCGGTTTTATAGACATAATGTCTATGTGACAACTGCTACCCATGCCCCCAGTTCTCCGGCGAATCCCACGCTGAACCGCCCGAATATGGTTTCTGTCGGAACCGTCGTCTGGCTGTCCAGCGAACTGATGTTTTTCGCCGGCTTGTTCGCCATGTACTTCACCCTCCGCTCCACCGCTGGGGAGATGTGGGCGACGGAATCCGAATTGCTCAACGTTCCGTTTGCGCTGGCGAACACCATCATCCTGGTGTCCAGTTCCTTCACCTGCCAGTTCGGCGTATTCGCCGCTGAACGGCTCCAGCCCCGTCGCATGGGCGGTGTGTTCCAGATCGCCAAATGGGGCATGGTCGAATGGTTCCTCCTCACCTTCCTCCTTGGGGCGATCTTCGTATCGGTCCAGGCGTACGAGTACGCGACGCTGGTTTCCGAAGGCGTATCGCTCTCGTCCAACTCCTACGGGTCGGCCTTCTACATCACCACGGGCTTCCACGGGCTACACGTCATCGGCGGGTTGGTGGCATTCCTGCTGATCATCGGACGGGCCTTCGCGGCAAAACGTTTCGGACACTTCGAAGCCACATCGGCCATCGTCACGTCTTACTACTGGCACTTTGTTGATGTCGTCTGGGTGGGACTGTTCATCATCATCTACTTCCTGAAGTAGCCCTTACTTGACTCTTTTTCTACAAGAGGCAGAATTTGAAATAGCGTCACACGCGCCACAGCAACAACGGACCGAAGGAACCACCACGTGAAGGCATTATCGCAACGGCGACGTCACCCGCTAACCGCAGTAGCACTGTTGTTGTTGGGCCTCCTGCTCACGGGTGGTCTGTACGCGGTTGCCAGTGGCGCCAATGAGGCCAAGGCCCAAACCACGACGTTCTCCGCCGAGGACATCGCCGAGGGCGAGAAGCTCTTTGTCGCCAACTGCGCCACCTGCCACGGTATGGAAGGAGGTGGAACCGAAACCGGTCCGTCACTGGTTGGCGTCGGAGCGGCAGCTGTTCACTTCCAGGTTGGAACCGGCCGTATGCCGCTGCAGATGCAGGGTCCGCAGGCCATGGAAAAGCCGGCGCAGTTCAATGAAGAAGAGACCAGGCAGATGGCTGCCTATGTCGCTTCGCTCGGCCCCGGACCGGCTATCCCCAGCGAGGAAGCACTGGACACCTCCGATGCGGATGTTGCTCACGGCGGCGAGTTGTTTCGAGTGAACTGCGCAATGTGCCACAACGCTGCCGCCGCCGGCGGTGCGCTGACGCAGGGTAAATTCGCCCCCGCGCTCTCCGGAGTCAGTGATGCGCATGCTTACGAGGCGATGATCACCGGTCCGCAGAATATGCCGGTCTTCAATGATGCGACCCTTCCGCCTGAGGGCAAACAGGATATTCTCGCCTTCTTGAACTACATTGACGAAAACAAGTCCCCCGGCGGTGCTGCTCTTGGCTCCCTGGGACCGGTATCCGAAGGCCTGTTCCTGTGGATCGCCGGTCTGGGTGTCATTATTGCCTTCACCATCTGGCTCACGTCCCGTTCGTCGTAGGAATCCATATGTCAACCGCTCACCCCGGTGAGGAACAGGAAAGTTCAGCACATTCAGCAATGAAGATTTCACAGGAGAATGAGGGGGACCATGGCCAGGCGAAATGACGGCAGTCCCAATACGCCGGACCGCGTCGGCACTGACGGCCACGCCGAGGTCGAACGGTTCCACGACCCGGGCCTCCCCCCGCATCGTCCGCGGTTGGCAGACAAGGACCCGCGTGCGGCAAAACGTGCCGAGAACCAGGTCGCAATACTGTTTCTAATTTCGATCGTCGGAACGGTCCTGTTCTTCGTAGGTTACTTCGCAATTGAGCTGGACGAGCCAGGAAGCTCAGACCTGCGTTTGCAGAATCTTCTGCTGGGCCTCGGCACGGCATTTGCCATGTTGGGAATCGGCATCGGGATTGTGCACTGGGCCAAAACCCTGATGCCCGATCACGAAGTGGTCGAGTCCCGCAAGCCGATCACCAAGGAACCGGAACGCGCCGAGGCCGAACAGATCCTCGGTGACATCATTGAAGAGACCGGCATCAAGCGCCGTCCGCTCATCCGCAACACCCTCCTGGGTGCCATGATTCTGGCTCCGCTGCCGGCAATTGCAATCTTCCGTGATCTTGGTCCCCTCCCGGGCGATGTCCTGCGGCACACCATGTGGGATGAGGGAGTGCGCCTGACGCTTGATCCGACAGGAGTTCCCATCCGGGCCAGCGACGTCACCATTGGATCGGCTGTGCACGTCATTCCCGAAGGCCTTAACGAAGCCGAGCACAAGCTGGAAGAGAAGGCGAAGGCGGTCGTCCTGCTGATGCGCCTTAATCCTGAAGACCTCTCCCCGTCCGAAGGGCGTGAAGACTGGGGTTACGAAGGCATTGTCGCCTACTCCAAAATCTGTACCCATGTCGGGTGTCCGGTCGCGCTGTATGAACAGCAGACCCACCACCTGTTGTGCCCCTGTCACCAGTCGACGTTCGACTTGACCCAGGAGTGCAAGGTCATCTTCGGTCCGGCCGTCCGGCCGCTGCCGCAGTTGCCGATCACCGTTGACGCCGAGGGCTACCTGGTTGCCCAGAGCGACTTCACGGAACCCGTTGGACCTAGTTTCTGGGAGCGCGGATGAGCACTTCGACATCACCATATGAGCCCAAGACCAACGTTGGGCGTATCACCAACTACGTCGACCAACGTGTCGGCGGAGCCGCGATGGTCCGCGAATTCGGACGCAAGGTTTTCCCCGATCACTGGACATTCATGTTCGGCGAGGTCGCGCTGTACTCCTTTGTGATCCTGCTGCTTTCCGGCACGTTCCTCACGTTCTTCTTCGACCCGTCCATGGCGGAGACCCATTATGACGGCAGCTATGTGCCGCTCAAGGGAGTGGAGATGTCGGTGGCCTATGCGTCGTCGTTGGACATTTCCTTCGATATCCGGGGCGGGCTGTTTATGCGCCAGGTGCACCACTGGTCGGCGCTGCTGTTCGTGGCGGCGATGTCGGTGCACATGCTCCGTGTCTTCTTCACCGGTGCGTTCCGGAAGCCGCGCGAATTGAACTGGGTGGTTGGTGCCACCCTGTTGATTCTTGGTCTGGCTGAAGGCTTTACCGGCTACTCGCTGCCGGATGATCTGCTCTCCGGCAACGGGTTGCGTATTATCGACGGCGTCATCAAGGCCATACCGGTCGTCGGAACATACATCTCCTTCTTCCTCTTTGGCGGTGAATTCCCGGGAACGGTTATCATCCCGCGGTTGTATGTGCTGCATATCCTGCTGATCCCGGCGTTCATCCTGCTGATGATTGCCATCCACCTCTTCATGGTTGTGATCCACAAGCACACCCAGTTCCCTGGGCCGGGCCGCACTAACAGCAATGTCGTTGGATTCCCGGTAGGACCTGTTTATGCCGCCAAGGCCGGTGGATTCTTCTTCATCGTGTTTGGAGTCGTGGCCCTGATGGCGGGGATGTTCACGATCAACCCGATCTGGAACTACGGCCCCTACGATCCCTCCCCCATCTCGGCTGGAACCCAGCCGGACTGGTATATCGGGTTCGTCGACGGCGCACTGCGGCTCATGCCGGGCGTCTGGGAGATCGTCATCTTCGGGCACACCTTGAGCCTGAATGTTCTTCTCCCTGCGCTGGTCCCGGCCGGCATCCTGTTTGCCTTGTTGTTCCTGTGGCCGTGGCTGGAAGCCTGGGTTACCAAGGACAAGCGCGAGCATCACCTGCTGGACCGGCCACGCAACGCGCCGACACGGACCGCCGTCGGGGTCGCTGGTGTTATCTACTACTGCGTGCTGTGGGCAGCCGCCAGTTCCGACCTGATTGCGACCCACTTCTCGATATCGCTCAATGACGTCATCTACTGGCTCCGGGCCCTGTTCATCCTCGGACCGATCATTGGATTCGTCGTGACGAAGAGGATCGCTCTGGCTCTTCAGCGCAAGGACCGCGAGATCGCGCTCCACGGCCGGGAGACCGGGCGTATCGTCCGCCTCCCGCACGGTGAGTTCATCGAGGTTCACGAGCCTTTGGACAAGTACAAGCAGTACAAGCTGGTGAATTACGAATCGCACGAGGTCCTGCCTGCTCAGCCTAATGCTAAAGGCAAGATCACCCAGACTGAGAAAGCCCGTGGTCTGCTGTCCCGGATCTTCTTCGAAGACCGTGTGGCACCCGCAAGCCCGGCAGAGATCCGTGCCGCCCACTCCCATGGGCACCACGGTGAGGTTGAAGGTGAGAGCGAAAAGAAGGCCGAAATCTCGGGCCACTAGGTAAATATAGCTATAGGGTCGATCCATTGGATCGGCCCTATACCTATTTACCCTCCGCCGCCACTGTTGCCCGCTTAGCCCGTATGGCGATTAAGGGAGTATGCCCGTGGGGTGCGCACTCCTGGCCTCTGGAGCGGTACCCAGAGTTTGTAACGGTCGGCCCGGTAGTACGAAACGGAGTAATCGACCATTGCCCTTGAGACAAACGCATGACGGGATATCTTCAGCAAAGGAGCTCCCATCTCAACGTTGAGGAGCCGGGCGATTGAGGGGGAAGCTGCGGTGGCTTCGATCATGTCCTCTCCCCACTCCATCACCAGGCCGTACCGTTCGCTAAGCACGTTGTACAACGAGGTGGGAGGGGGATCATCGAGGATGCCTGGGACCCGCCGGGCGGGAATGAAATTCTCATCCACACTCATCGGTTCACCATCGGCCAGCAGCTGACGGCGGAACCGCACTACAGGCTGTCCCTCCTCCATCTGCAGCTCACGGGCCAGGAAGGCGCTGGCGCTGACCTGTTCGAAGCTGAGTACGTGAGCGGCCGGCACCATGCCGCGGCGCTGCATCTCCTCGCTGTAAGAGGTCAGCTTAACTTGCAGGTCCATTTTCCGGTGTGCCACGAAGGTGCCCAGACCAACTATGCGTTCCACAACCTGCTCGCCCACCAGGGCGTCGATCGCTTGCCGCACCGTCATCCGCGCAAGTCCAAAACGTTCGCTCAGTTCACGCTCGGACGGTATTGACTGACCAGGTTCGCAGTCGTTCTCGATAAAGGTCCGCAGAATGTCCCTGAGCTGGGCATAAATGGCGATACTGGACCCGCGGTCGATCTCGCCTTGAATGGAGGAAGCTGTCAGCGATGTCACCTGTTCCACTCCCCCAAGTTGATTTACCCTACGGCTCCATTCTACTGATCTCGTCCGATGCCCAGAGCGCCCGCCGCACCTGCTATTTTCTTAAGGAGACTCTTGGATCGAACGATGGGAACCGCTATGCCCGTACGGACAACGACGGTTACAGCAGAAATTGGTTTACACGCCCGTGCTGCCGCGGTGTTTGTCCGGGCGGTAATTGACAGTGGCCAACAGGTCAGCATAGCCAAGCCTGGCCACCCTGCTGTGGATGCGCATTCCCTGCTTGCCGTGATGACGCAGGACTTCGAGTGTGGCTCTGTGGTGGAACTGTCGATCGACGATGCCACGGCGGAGCCCGGAATCAGCGAGGCGATTCTGGACGAGCTGGTGCATCTGTTGAGTTCCCAGCACGGGCAGCTGAAGGATCCTGCGTCTCAAACCTGAGCGTACGGCTGTGGGGAGCTGCCCAATGGACAACTCCCCACAATAGCGGTCAGTGGCGCCTGCTGATCAGCGGTCGTTGATGGACTAGTGCGCGTGTTCTCCGCGGCTGTACTCGTAAACCCAACCGATCAGTGCGATGACGGTCATGCCGGCTGCAATGTAGACGATCCAGAAATCTATGGCCAGTCCGAGGAAACCGACGGCGCAGGCCGCACCGAGGAACAGCGGCCACCAGCTCCAAGGGCTGAAGTGACCCTGCTCGCCGGACCCTTCATGTATCTCACCGTCGAGGCGATCTTCAGGCCGCGCTCCGACGCGGCGGCCCGTGAATCCAAGGTAGAACCCGATCATGCCGGACAGGCCCGTGACGAGCAACAGGCCGATGATGCCGACCCACTCGGTCCAACCAGTCATGAACCCGTACACGATTGCAGCTGGGAGGAAAAAGAATATGCCCAGGCTGAAGAGGTAGGTTTCTACTTTCATTTGCTTGCGTCCCCCCTGTCGGCAGCGCCAAGTGCGGCGGCCGCCGGTGACCGAGATGTATCAAACGTTGACAGTTCCGGATGATGCAGATCGAGTGCAGGGCGCTCGGACCGGATACGCGGAAGCGATGTGAAGTTGTGCCGCGGCGGAGGGCAGGACGTTGCCCATTCGAGCGACGCGCCGAATCCCCATGGATCGTCCACGGCGACCTTCGTCTTGCTGCGCCAGGTAATGTACACGTTCCAGAAGAACGGGATAAGCGAGGCGCCCAGGACGAACGAGGAGACGGTCGAGAACTGGTTCATCCACGTGAAGTTATCCTCGGGCAGATAGTCCGCGTAGCGGCGCGGCATTCCGAGGACGCCCAGCCAGTGCTGGATCAGGAACGTCCCATGGAATCCGAGGAAGAGCAACCAGAAGTGGATCTTTCCAAGCCGCTCATTGAGCATCTTGCCGGTCCATTTTGGCCACCAGAAGTAAAATCCGGCGAACATCGCGAATACAACCGTACCGAAGACAACGTAGTGGAAGTGGGCCACCACGAAGTAGGTGTCGGAGACGTGGAAGTCCAGCGGAGGGGAGGCCAGGATGATTCCGGTGAGTCCGCCGAAGAGGAAGGTCACGAGGAAGCCGAGGCTCCACAGCATGGGCGTCTCAAAAGTGATCGACCCACGCCACATGGTGCCGATCCAGTTGAAGAACTTCACTCCTGTAGGCACCGCGATAAGCATGGTCATGAAGGCGAAGAACGGCAGCAGTACCGAGCCGGTCACGTACATGTGGTGCGCCCAGACGGTCACAGACAGCGCGGCAATGGCGATCGTCGCGTAAACCAGGCCCTTGTAACCGAAGATCGGTTTGCGGCTGAACACCGGGAAAATCTCGGAGACGATACCGAAGAACGGCAGCGCAATAATGTACACCTCGGGGTGGCCGAAGAACCAGAAGAGGTGCTGCCACAGGATGGCGCCACCGTTTTCAGGATCAAAGATATGGGCGCCGAACCGGCGGTCAGCTCCCAGTCCGAACAATGCAGCGGCCAGCGGCGGGAAGGCCATCAACACGAGGATGGACGTCACGAGGGCGTTCCACGTGAAGATCGGCATCCGCCACATGGTCATGCCGGGGGCACGCATGCAGATAATGGTGGTGATGAAGTTGACGGCACCGAGGATAGTTCCAAAACCGGTCAGCGCCAGTCCGAAGACCCACAGGTCCCCTCCAAGCCCGGGCGAAAAGGTTGTGTTCGACAGAGGCGCGTACGCGAACCAGCCGAAGGAAGCGGCACCTTGCGGGGTCAGGAACCCGGAAATCACAATGATGGCACCGAAGAGGAAGAACCAGTAGGCAAGGGCATTCAGCCGCGGGAACGCCACATCAGGCGCGCCGATCTGCAACGGCATGATCACGTTGGTGAACCCGGCGAACAGCGGGGTGGCAAACAGCAGCAACATCACTGTGCCGTGCATGGTGAAGAGCTGGTTGTACTGCTCCTTCGTCTGCAGCAACTGCATGCCCGGTTCGAAGAGTTCGGCCCGGATGACCAGTGCCATCACGCCGCCGAGACAGAAGAACAGGAACGACGTAATCAGGTAGAGATACCCAATTGTCTTATGGTCCGTCGTCGTCAGCCAGTTGACGACGATGCGTCCCTTGGACCTCGGGACCACACGCGGAGCGACCGTTGCTCCGGAGTCGCTTGAGGAATATTCGTACGTAGACACCGGTTCCCCTTAGTCGTTCTGTTGCGGGTAGGAATCGCGGTCATACTTTTCGCGCAGCTGACCGTCCTGAAGTGTGGCGAGGTGATCTTCGAACTCGGCCTGGTCCACGACCTTGACCCGGAAGAGCATCTCGGAGTGGTACTCACCGCAGAGCTCGGCGCACTTTCCATCAAACGTGCCCTCGCGGGTCGGCGTCAACGTGATGTAGTTCGTCTTGCCGGGGATCATGTCCTTCTTCTGCAGGAATGCCGGGACCCAGAACGAGTGGATCACATCGCGGGCGTTCAGCCGCAGTTCGACGCTCTGGTCAACGGGGAGGTACAGCGTCGGAAGCGTTTCCGGAATGCCCTCTTCGCCGTCGAGGTGTGCCTGTACGCCGGCGTCATACTTGTTTGCCTTGACGTAGTTGAAGTCCCAGGACCACTGCTTGCCGCGGACATCAATGATGACATCCGGGTTGTCCACCCGTGCGCTGAGCTGACGCTGTTCCTTATCCGTGAAGTAGAACAACACCATGACCATGAACAGCGGGATCGTCAGGTACAGGACCTCGAGGGGAAGGTTGTAGCTGATCTGGCGGGGGAAGCCGGTCTCGTTCTTCCGGCGGCGGTAAGCAACGAGACACCAGATGATCAGCGCCCAGGTAAGAACGCCGATCGCCAGTGCAGCAATCCATGAATTCACCCACAGCGAGATAATCTCATCCGTGTGGTTGGTGGTGTCCGGTGTGCTGGGCAACCAGCCGTATTGGGCTGCTTCCGAACACCCCGTCAATGCCAACGCGCCAACCAGCGCCAAGCCCGTGATCTTGGCGGACTTAGCGCGCCGGCTGCCGGTTTGGTTCTGCGAACTCACAGACGGCCCTTCCTCTTGTTACGTGCTACAACCACACCTGCGCAACTGCGCGCAGGAGTGCACATTCAGTTTTACTACTCACTGTAGAGCTTACCGTCACTGCCGGATTTCCGCTGACAGGTTGTCCCCGTGCGTCGGAGCCGGCAAACAAGAGGGTTGCGCCTACAGAGTTCCTTTAGTGGAAGGAGTCTCCACAGGCGCAGGAGCCGCCGGCGTTGGGGTTGTCAATGGTGAAACCCTGCTTCGAAATGGTGTCTTCGAAGTCGATTTTTGCCCCTGTGAGATAGGGCACACTCATCTTGTCGACAACGACCCCGACTCCGGAGAAGTCGCGAAGCGCATCGCCGTCCAGAATGCGCTCATCGAAGTAGAGCTGGTAGATCAGTCCGGAGCAGCCTCCGGGCTGTACCGCCACGCGGAGGCGAAGGTCGGTGCGGCCCTCTTGTTCGAGGAGGCTGCGCACTTTTTCAGCTGCGACAGTAGAGAGTTCGACTTCGTGCTGAGGCATATCTTTTTCGGCAGCGCCGGCGTCGCTCTGGATTTCGCTTGATGTGGCAGTCATGGCTTTCTAACTCCTTGCAGGTTGTGGCGGAACCGGCAACTCGCTTAAGTTGCTGTATTCCACGTGCAGGCACACTTCCAGTCTACGACCGGCAGGGCTATGGACGTAACCGGATGAAGGCTGCGTTGATTCCATACCGTCAGAGTCCTTCACTGTTGATTTTCGCCAACATCAAAGCCTCAGCCAGGACGGCCTTCTTGAATTCGCCCAGGTGCAGCGACTCATTGGCACTGTGGGCTCTCGAATCCGGGTCTTCCACCCCGGTTATCAGAATCTGCGCCTCAGGGTAGATCTCGGTCAGGTCGGCTATGAACGGGATCGAGCCTCCAACACCGGTTTCCACCGGGTCGACACCCCACGCCTGTTGCAGTGCCCAGAGAGCCCGCTGCCCGGCCGCCGCCGAAGTGTCAGTTGCGAAGGGGCTGCCTGTTTCGCCCGGGGTGAAGGTGACCCGGGCACCGAACGGCGCGTGCTTCCGCACATGCGCTTCAACCGCCTGCATGGCTTCGGCAGGGTCCTGACCGGGCGCCAGGCGAAGGCTGAACTTTGCCCGCGCCGAAGGCAGCAGCGTATTGGAGGATTTTGCCACGCTGGGCATGTCCATACCGATGATGGACAGTGCAGGCTGGGTCCATAGCCGCGACGCGAGTGAACCCGTTCCGGCCAGAGTGACGCCGTCGAGGACTGACGCATCGGCCCGGTAGTCGGCTTCGGGATATTCCACCGATGCTTCGTCATTGCGGACAAGGCCCTCGATGGACACCGCTCCGGAATCATCGTGAAGAGTGGCAATCAGCCGGGACAGCAACGTCGGCGCATCGAGAATGGGTCCGCCAAACATGCCCGAATGAACGGCATGCTCGAGCACCTGGACTTCGATGATTCCGTCAACGAGCCCCCGCAGGCTGGTGGTGAGGGCGGGAACGCCGACTTTCCAGTTGCTCGAATCGGCCACCACGATCACGTCTGCCCGCAGCAGTTCCTGGTGCGTCTGCAGGAACTTCCGGAACGTTGGCGAACCGGCCTCCTCCTCGCCCTCAATGAACAAGGTGATACCGACGCCGAGATCCGGACCCAGGAGCCTATCCAGGCTTCGAAGCGCAGAAATATGGGCCATGATGCCGGCCTTGTCGTCGGCGGCTCCACGCCCAAAAAGCCGGTCCCCCCGTTCGGTTGCCGTGAACGGTTCACTCCCCCACAGCTCAGCCTCGCCCGGGGGTTGAACGTCGTGGTGTGCATAAAGCAGCACGGTTGGCTTGCCTGCACCAGCCGGGCGGCGGGCGACAACCGCGGGGCCGCCGGGAACGCCGTCGTTGTCCACCCGCAGGATCTGCACATCTTCCACCCCGGACTCCCGGATGAGCCCCGCGACTGCTTCAGCGCTGAGTTGGAGCTGTTCGGGATCGAACGCCTCCCAGGCGATTCCGGGAATGGCGACGAGGTCCTTCAGCTGCCTAACGGTTTGCTCGAAGTCAGCCTCGATCTGCCGGCGGATGGCTTCGACATCGACAGTGTCTGTGGTGCCGGCTTCGTTGCCGGCGGAGTTCTGTAGTTGATCAGTCATAGTCGCCACCATACCGGCGCAGCAGCGTGCCGTCATGGTGGCGGAACAAGGTACTGTAGAAGGGTGTTTGGACGAAATAAAGAGCCGCAGCCCGCCCAAGCGATGGCGGAGGACGAGAGCTCCTCGAATGAGAATCCGGAACCCCGGAACCCGGGCAAAGGTGCCCCGACGCCCAAGCGTAAGTCCCAAGAGGCTGCGCGCAAGCGGCCACTGGTGCCTAATGACCGTAAGGAAGCGAAGGCCAGGAACCGTGAGGCCCAACAGCGCGAACGGGCCAGGATGCGGCAGGCTCTGGATACCGGTGAAGAAAAGTATCTCCCGCTGCGCGATAAGGGACCGCAGCGCCGGTTTGCGCGCGATTACGTTGACGCTCGCTACAACGCCGGCGAGTACCTGATCATTGCGGCCTTCGTGTTCGTGCTGATTACGTTCATCCCGATTCCCGGCCTGACATTTTGGATCCTGATTGCCTTCTGGGCGATGTTTGCCATCGTCTTCGTCGATGGATTCCTTCTGCACCGCCGGATGAAGGGGCTGCTGACCCGCAAGTTCGGTATGGTCCAGCCCGGAACGGCCTGGTATGCCGTCACGCGGTCAGCTCAGCTCCGCCGGCTCCGCCTGCCGAAACCAATGGTTAAGCGCGGCGAATACCCCGACGCCTCCTAAGCTCTGTGTCAGGCAACGGTTCCACGGCGCCGGCACTCATTGGCCGCGTCGACGCCGCGGTTGCCGGACTTCCTCCGTCCGCCTTTGCCTTCGTGATGGCAAGCGCTATCACCGCGCTTGGATTTGACCTCCTCGACCAGGCAGCCATCTCGCTGACGCTGTTGGTATTTGCCGTGACCGGCGGAGTAGTGCTCGTTATAGCGACTGTATGGAGGCTTGCTTCCCACCGTTCGAACGTGATGTCCGATGCCGGGAATCCGGCCAAGACGTTTGGTTTCTTCACCACAGTCGCCGCCGCCAATGTTATCGGCGCCTATCTGAGCATGTCCGGCCGCTTCACCGGTTTTGCGGTCTTGGCCCTTTTCAGCGCCGTGTTGTGGCTGTTATTGACCTACGCTCTTCCATCCGCCGTCGTCCTGGGACACGGGGATAAGTCGGTGATGGCCGATGTTAGTGGCAGCTGGTTCCTGTGGGTGGTCGGCACTCAGTCCGTGGCGACATCCGCAGCCATCGCCGCGGGCCGCTGGCACCCGGAGATCATGGGATCGATCGCTATCGGTCTATGGGGTGTTGGAATTGCCCTTTACCTGCTGGTCGCGACCCTGGTTACCCTCCGCATGCTCGTGCGCGAGAACGTTCCCACCGGACTGAGCCCCACTTACTGGATCTACATGGGCGCGACGGCGATCTCGGTGCTGGCAGGATCCCGCATCCTCCTGCTGCCCGCGGACCTTCCCATCATGCAGGCGACCCGGCACTTCGTCGCGGGAATGAGCTATGTGCTGTGGTCGCTCGGCTTGTGGTGGATCCCCCTGCTGCTGATTTTCGGGCTGTGGCGGCACATGGTCCGGCGCGTGCCGCTGAAGTATGAGGCGGCTCTGTGGAGCATTGTTTTCCCGCTCGGGATGTATTCAGTGGCGAGCATGCTCTACGGCGCCACGCAGGATATTGCCTTCATGATCCGCATCGGCCAGACCGGTATTTGGATTGCGGGGGTGATCTGGATGGTTTCGACTGTGGTCATGGTCAGGAGCGGACTGCGGTGGTTTGCCGGCGGGCAAGCCGGCGGTTAATGCCCGCTGCCCAGAAGGGACCCTCATAGAGGAAAGCGGTGTAACCCTGGACGAGGGTGGCCCCTGCCCCCAACCGCTCGGCGACATCCTCCGCTGTCTCCACACCGCCGACGGAGATCAGGGTTAAGTCCTCACCCGCGGCCTGTCGCAATCTCCGCAACACCTCGAGTGAACGGTCTTTCAGCGGCGCACCGGAAAGACCTCCGACGCCGAGGGCGGTCACCGCATCGGCGTCGGTCGTCAGATTTTCGCGGGTAATAGTCGTGTTCGTGGCGATGACGCCGTCAAGGCCCATATCAACTGCAAGCCGGGCGACGTCGTCAATATCGGAATCTGTTAGGTCCGGTGCGATTTTGACCAGCAACGGGACATGGCGTCCCGCCTCCTGGTCGGCGCACTCCCCCACCCTTTTCAACAGTGGCCGCAGCGAGTCAACGTTTTGGAGCAGGCGCAGCCCCGGCGTATTGGGCGAGCTGACGTTGACGACCAGGTAGTCCGCGACTGGGGCCAGCGCCCGGGTGCTGACGAGGTAGTCCTCGATGGCATCGCGCAGATTCACTTTTTTTGTCTTGCCGATGTTGACCCCGATTACAGGGCGGACGGCCCCGTAGCGGTTCTTCAAGGCACGGCCCGCCTTGGCAAGCCGAGGCGCAATGGCTGCGGCGCCGTCGTTATTGAACCCCATCCTGTTAATGACGGCGCGGTCCTGGACCAACCGGAACAGCCGCGGCTGGGGATTTCCCGGCTGGGCCTGGCCGGTAATGGTTCCGACTTCCACGCAGCCGAAACCGAGGTCCGTCAGCGCTTCAACGCCGCTGCCCTCCTTGTCGAACCCCGCTGCCAGACCGAATGGGGACGGGAACGTTAGCCCCATCGCTGTGGTCTGCAAAACCCGGGGCGGACGGGTGAAGCGGCGAAGTACCCCGCCCGCCCCGATGCGGTGTGCAGTCCGGATCAGGACGAAGCCGATGCGGTGTGCCCGTTCGGCGTCCATACCGGAAAAAACCACACGGAAGAAGGCAGGATAAAGGCGCATGGGTTAAGTGTTGCCGTTCGCACGCCTGCTGCCAAACCGGGCCGATAGGATGGCCGGATGGAAGCCGGGCAAAGCATGGAGTCACCCTCATGGGAACCTGACTTCCTGGGACACGGATTCGAGAAGCTGGACCTTCCGCTCGGCACCGATGAAGAAGGAGAAGTCCTCGCCACCCTGGTCCGCTATCGGCCAACCGCCGCCGTTGAGCCGGCCGGAGAGGATATGCCGCTCCTCCAGCAGTTACGCACCTGGTGGAACGGGAACGGGGACAACCCCACCGGGCCCGCGCGGCCGGCTCCACAGGCAGTTCTGTACGTCCATGGCTGGAACGACTATTTCTTCCATGTTGAACTGGCGCAGTTCTGGGCCAGCCTCGGAGTCGCGTGTTACGCCGTGGATCTGCGCAAATTCGGCCGGAGCCTGCGACCGCATCAGACCCCGGGATACATGACCTCACTGGAGGATTATGATGCTGACCTGGAAGCCGCTATTAAGGCAGTCGAAACGGACCAAAGAACACTCCACGGGCAGGCCAATATTGAGGGCGGTTCCGCCGAGGTGAATGTGAACCTGATGGCGCACTCCGCTGGCGGGCTGATAGCGGCGCTATGGGTTCATCGGCATCCCGGAAGGATCAGGAGTCTGATCCTGAATAGTCCGTGGCTGGAGTTGTATGGCAGCTCGATCGTGCGCAACGCGACCGCTTCCCTGGTGGAGCCCTTGGCGCGCGTAAGACCCAAGGCGAGGCTGAAACTGCCGGAATTCGGGTTGTACTGGCGGAGCTTGAGCAATCAGGCCGATGGCGAATGGGAGCTGAACAGTGACTGGCGGTGGGAATACGGCTTTCCGATCCGGGCCGGGTGGCTCCGGGCCGTGCTCGCCGGTCATTCCCAGATTGCGGCCGGCCTGAAGATTGATGCTCCGGTGCTGGTACTGATCTCGGCGCGCTCCGTGGTCAGCCCCACCTGGACGGATGATGCGATGCAGACGGACATCGTGCTCGATGTTGAGCAGATCGCCCTGCGCGCACCCGGACTAGGCCGAAGGGTGACGATAGTCCGGACCGAGGGTGCGCTGCACGATGTTCTGCTTTCCAGCAAGTCGGTGCGGCATCAGGTCTACCAGGACCTAGAGCAGTGGGCGCGCTGCTACCTGCTTGAGGCCTAGGAGGATGCAGGCCCGCCAGCCGCGTCCACAGCCGCACCATACCGCCGGTCGCGGCGGGCAAAGATCTCGATGGCCTCCCAGAGGGTCCGGCGGTCGACGTCGGGCCAAAGCGTGTCCATGAAGACCATCTCCGCGTACGCGGATTGCCACAGCATGAAGTTCGACATCCGCTGTTCGCCCGAGGTCCGCAGGAACAAATCGACGTCGGGGAGATCCGGTTCGTCGAGGTACTTTTGAATCGTCTTTTCGGAGACGCTTTTCGGACGCAGCCGTCCGGCGGCAGCATCTTCGGCGATAGCCGTCACCGCGTCGGCGATTTCGGCCCGGCCACCATAGTTCACGCACATGGTCAGGTGGCAGGTGTCGTTGTTCCGGGTGCGCTCCTCGGCTATCTCAAGTTCATTAATGACCGATCGCCACAGCCGTGGCCGGCGGCCGGACCAGCGGACCCGGACGCCCCATTCGTCGAGTTGGTCGCGCTGGCGCCTGAGAACGTCCCTGCTGAAACCCATCAGGAATCTGACTTCTTCGGGCGAGCGTTTCCAGTTTTCGGTGGAAAAGGCGTAGACGCTGACGTATTTGACGCCGATATCGATAGCGCCGGCCATCACATCCAGCAGGGCCGCTTCTCCGGCCCGGTGGCCCTCAATCCGCGGGAGTCCACGGCGGTTGGCCCAACGCCCATTGCCGTCCATGACGATGGCGACGTGTTCCGGGATGAGTTGGGCAGGAATTTCCGGCGGAATGGCACCGGAGGGGTGCTGCCAGGGCTTGATGGGGGTCCGGGCGGTACGGCTCACACACGCTCCACAAGTTTCATGGACCTCACGGCCCGTTCGAGATGCCACTGCAAATATGCGGCCACCAGAGTGGAGGCCTCCTTACGGTGTTGCGGATCGGAGCGGACTGCCTGGTTCCAGTCGCCGGCCAGGAGGGCAGCGAGCAGCACCACTGTTTCCGGAGCGGGCGAGGCTGACCCCGGCGGACGGCATTCGTGACACACAACGCCGCCCAGCGCAGGAGAAAAGGCAGAATGTGGTCCAGGTTCGGAACACCGGGCACAATCCGTAAAGTTCGGTGCCCAGCCCGCCGTCGACAATGACCGCAGAAGGTAGGAGTCCAGGATCATTTCCGGCGCATACTGTCCACGGCTCAGCGCAGCCAGTCCGCCCACGAGCAGCAGATATTGTGCCCGCGCCGATTCGCCATCGACGTCGGTCAGTCTCTCCGCCGTTTCAGTCATGGCAGCGGCCACTGTATACCGGCCGTAGTCGGCAACAATCTCCCGGCCATAGGATCCCAACGACACCGCCTGGGTGATGATGTCGAGGTTCCGTCCGGAAATCAGCTGCAGGTCTGCCACCATGAACGGTTCCAGCCGCGCGCCGAACTTGCTGCTGGTGCGGCGGATCCCTTTGGCCACCGCACGGATCTGGCCGTGATCCCGCGAGAGGAGGATGATAATGCGGTCCGCCTCACCCAGCTTGTAGGTGCGCAGCACCACGGCCTGGTCCCGGTACGTACGGGAGGCGAATGACTTGGACACGCCTCTATTGTCTCATTTGCTTTCGTCGCGGATGGCCCGGTTGACCGCTGATATGACGGCTTTCAGCGAGGACATCGTGGTGTTGGCGTCCATTCCAATGCCCCACAGCACCCGCTCCCCCACGGCACATTCGACGTAGGCCGCGGCCCGCGCGCTGCCGCCGGAGGACAACGCGTGTTCCGAGTAATCCAGCACCCGGACATCCACTCCGTCACGGCTGAGAATGTCGAGCAATGCGTCTATCGGGCCGGTCGCAATGGCAGTACGCCGGACTGCAACGCCGTCCACCAGCATGGACGCCGACAATGATGTGGCGCTGCTTTCCGTGGTCTGTGTATTGACGGAATTCAGCGTGTAGTGGCCCCACTGGCGGGCGGGATCCTTCGACTCACCCGGCAGATACTCGTCAACAAAAACGTTCCATAGTTCGGGACCGCTGATTTCACCGCCCTCAGTATCGGTGCGCCGTTGCACGACTCCGGAAAATTCAATTTGGGCGCGGCGCGGCAGATCGAGGCCATGCTCCGACTTGAGCAAGTAGGCTACGCCTCCCTTGCCGGACTGCGAGTTGACCCGGATAACAGCCTCATAGCTGCGGCCCAGGTCCTTGGGATCGACCGGCAGGTACGGGACCGCCCATGGGATCTCGTCGACAGTTTTGCCAACTGCAGCAGCATCGCGTTCCATCGCATCAAAGCCCTTTTTGATGGCATCCTGATGCGAGCCGGAGAAGGCCGTGAAAACCAGGTCGCCGCCATAGGGCGAGCGTTCCGGTACCGGGAGCTGGTTGCAGTATTCGACCGTCCGGCGCACCTCGTCTATGGAGGAGAAGTCGATCTGGGGATCGATGCCCTGACCGAATAGATTCAGGCCGAGGGTCACCAAGTCAACGTTCCCGGTGCGTTCGCCGTTGCCGAAGAGACAGCCTTCAATCCGGTCTGCTCCAGCCAGATAGCCCAGTTCGGCCGCCGCGACGCCCGTACCCCGGTCGTTATGTGGATGCAGCGACAGGATGACGTTCTCCCGGTTGTCCAGATTCCGGCTCATCCACTCGATCGAGTCGGCGTACACGTTGGGGGTAGCCATCTCCACGGTCGCCGGGAGGTTGATGATGACCTGCCGGTCTTCGGAAATCTCCAGGACATCCGTCACCGCGTTGCAGATGCGGGAGGCGAACTCGAGTTCAGTTCCGGTGTAGGACTCGGGTGAGTATTCGTACGTTATGTGCGTGTTCTTGAGCTGTTCCTCGAACTTCCGGCACAGCCGGGCCCCGCTGAGGGCAATGTCGACAATGCCGTCCTGGTCCTGGTTGAACACGACGCGGCGCTGCAGGGCGGACGTCGAATTGTAGAGATGGACGATGGCGCGGTCTGCGCCCTCCAGGGACTCATAAGTGCGCTCGATCAAGTGCTCACGAGCCTGGGTCAGCACCTGGATCGTCACGTCATCAGGAATGTGATCGGACTCAATCAACTGGCGGACGAAATCGAAATCCAGCTGCGAGGCGGAAGGGAAACCGACTTCGATTTCCTTGTACCCCATCTGCACCAGCAGATTGAACATCTTCAGTTTGCGCTCAGGCGTCATCGGATCGATCAGCGCCTGATTACCGTCCCGAAGGTCGACAGCACACCAGCGTGGTGCCTTCGTGATTCTCTTGTCCGGCCAAGTGCGGTCAGGAAGTTCGACGGTGATCTGGTCCTGGAACGGCACATATTTGGAAATGGGCATTCCGGACGGTTTTTGTGCATTACGCAATGTGTTGGCCTTTTCTGTTGGGTTTTCTAGAAGGTTGGCCGGCAACACAAAACTCCGCAGCGAGGGATCGGCCTGTCACTTTGGTGAGTGTGTGGCCCCGCTGCGGCAGCTAAGAAGGAGCATTCCTGCGCGCACAATTCCAGCCTAACATGGCGCGTAGGATGAGGGTGAAACGCGCCATAGGAGCCGCAACGCAGGGTATTTCCCGGCAGCGCGGCCCATGGCATCAGTCAATTGGGGCCCGGCCCCGGATAGTGGAGAAGCAGTGCCGAAATCGGGAATCGACTTAGCCAACATGGACCGTGCCATCCGTCCGCAGGATGATCTGTTCCGAAACATAAATGGACGGTGGATAGCGGAAACCGACATCCCCGACGACCGTCCGCTGGAAGGTTCGTTCACCTTACTCCGGGACGCCGCGGAGGTGGCAGTGCGCGCCATCATCGAAGAAGCGGCGGCGACCGGGCCGGATGCCACGGATCTTCAGCACAAAATCGGAGATATGTACTCAAGTTTTATGGACGAACGCCGGATAGATGCGCTCGGGGGCAGTCCGGTGTCGGCTGATATCGAAGCCGTCTATGCCACTTCCACTATTAGTTCGCTGATGGGTTTGATGGGCAGACTCGGCCGGGAAGGTGTTAGCGGTCTGTATCAGTTCTACATCAATAACGACGCCGGCAATCCGACCCGCTATTTGTTCCACTTGTTGCAGGGCGGGCTGGGCCTTCCGGACGAGTCGTATTACCGCGAGGAGCGGTTCGGGAGTGTCCGCTCGGAGTATCAGCAGCATCTCGGCCGTCTGCTTGAGCTGGCCGGCGTCGAAATTCCGGAGGCGGCGGCGCACGTGATGGCATTGGAGACCAAGCTGGCCGCCCATCATCTCGACAGCGTTTCCTGCCGCAATCCGCAACTGACCTACAACCTCACGCCGGCCGCTGAGCTGGCCGGGATGTCGCCGCAGCTGGAAACGTGGTTAACGAACCTGGGAGTCGGAAACGTGCAGCGGGAGGAAGTCGTGGTCGCGCAACCCAATTTCATCCGCGGCGCCGAAAGTCTCTTGAACGAGATTCCGCTGGAACATTGGCAGCATTGGCTGGCCACCCAGATTCTGCACAGTGCGGCGCCGTTTCTCGCCTCCGGATTCGTTGCGGAGAATTTCAGCTTCTATGGCTCGACTCTCAGCGGGACACCGGTGAATAGGGAACGCTGGAAGCGCGGCGTGGGACTTGTTGAAGGCGCACTGGGCGAAGCCATAGGTCAGCTCTACGTCGAGAAGCATTTTCCGCCCCGGCACAAGGAGCGGATGGAGGAACTCGTCGCGAATCTGCTGGAGGCCTACCGGCAGAGTATCTCGGAGCTGTCATGGATGAGCGGGGAGACGATTACCAAGGCGCTGGAGAAGCTTTCGAAATTCAAAACCAAGATCGGCTATCCCGAAAAATGGATCGACTACAGTGCGTTGAAAATCCAACCAGGTGATCTGCTCGGCAATATCCGCCGGGCCTCGGTGTTCGAACTGGAGCGGCAACTGGCAAAAATCGGATCGCCCATCGATACCCAGGAGTGGCTGATAACTCCTCAAACAGTGAACGCGTACTACAACCCCACGATGAACGAAATCGTCTTCCCGGCGGCGATTCTACAGCCGCCCTTCTTTGATGCGGATGCCGATCCGGCGGCGAACTATGGCGGTATTGGTGCCGTGATCGGGCATGAAGTCGGTCATGGTTTCGATGACATGGGATCGCAGTTTGACGGTGATGGAGCTCTCCGCAACTGGTGGTCGGATGAGGACCGGGCCGCCTTCGAGTCACTGACCGCGCGGCTGGTCGACCAGTTCAACGAGCTCAGTCCGGACGTTGCACCGGACCACACGGTCAATGGTTCATTGACACTGGGCGAAAATATCGGCGATCTGGGCGGAATGACCATCAGCTATAAGGCTTATGGGATTTCACTTGATGGACAGGAGCCCCCTGTCGTTGACGGGTTGAGCGGTGCCCAAAGGTTCTTCGCGTCCTGGGCGCAGGTCTGGCGTCAAAAGATCCGGGCCGAAGAAGCCATTCGGCGGCTGACTATAGACCCGCACTCCCCCAATGAATTCCGGTGTAACGCGGTGATCCGTAATCTGGACGAGTTCCATGAGGCCTTTAGCGTAAAACCCGGTGATCAGCTGTGGCTGGACGAAGAGGAACGCGTGCGGATCTGGTAGCAAGTCTCCGTTGCTGCCCCTCCTGCTCCGTCCCGAATCGGGCGGGGCAGGAGCTGCCCGGCGCTAGGCCTGGCAGGTAACCTGATCCGCCGTCTGTCCCACAAGTCCCGGCGGCAGGTTGTTCCCCTGGGAGAGCTGCGATCCTTCGGTGAAGTCCTGGCCGACGGACAGCTTTACCCCGGATAGAGAAGCCGACGCGACGACCTGTGAATCGGGGATTCCCAGTTCACTGGCGACCTGAAGGGCCATCTGCTCTGAAACAATGCCGCCATAGAACAGTTGAGTACCGGGAAGGACAGCAGCCCGCGGGCCGATGGAAGTCATCGTGTAGCCCTCGGACTGCAACACCTCCAGCAGCTCGGCGGCGCGTCCGCTCGTTCCTGAAGCATTGACTATCTCGATCGGGATGGTGGCCGGATCAAACGCGGGAGGTTCGCTGGCGGATTCCGATGGCGGGGGTGACGCCGGGGTGGAAGGTGCTGGGGAGCTGGCGGCACCAGTAGGCGATGGGCCGTCCTTGCGGTCATCGGCGGTGACGTCGCCATCCTGGCGGAGGGTCTTGAACAGCTCGTTGGCCGCAGGTTGCTGGAGCTGCAGTCGTGCAGGGTTCTGCGGCCACGGCTCGTTTGGAACCGTGATGAACGTTACATCGGAGAGATCGACCTCGCTGAGCCGTGTGGCCATGGTGACGAGCGCCGGGATCTTGGATAATCCTTCATCAACGGTTAGATTGCGCGTGACGGTCTCGGCTATCGAATAAAGCTCGGGCAGATTGCTTAGGGTGCCGTTGTCCTTGATCTTCCGGACCATGGAGGAAAGGAAGCCTTGCTGCGCACGAATCCGGCCCAGGTCGCTGCCGTCACCAAAACCATGGCGTGTCCGGAGGAAGGCAAGCGCCTGTTCACCCTTGATCTTGCTGACGCCCGCCGGCAGATTCAAGTTGGACTTTGGATCCCGGACAGGCTGATTCAGGCAGACCTGAACGCCACCGAGAGTATTGGATAATTCCTTGACCGCATTGAAGTCCGCCATCATGAAATGGTCGATGGTAAGACCGGTTATTTGGTTGATGGTGGCCACGGTGCACCCCGGTCCGCCAAAGCTCAGTGAGCTGTTGATCTGGGCGATAGGTTGAGCCGGATAGATGGTGCCCGACTCAGGGTCCTCGCATGCCGGCATCGGCACCACCAGGTCCCTGGGGAAGCTGATCACTGTCACGCGTTCGCGGTCCGCCGACAACTGCACCAGCATCATCACGTCGGCGTGTCCATAGCCTTGCGCCAGTTCGGTGGAACCGTAGCCGGAATTCCCCGTACGGGTATCCGTGCCAATGACCAGGATCTGGATCGGATCGGTTTCCTTGTCGACAGGAGGCTCGGAGACCTCTTCGGTTCCCAGATTCAACGGAGCGGTTGCCAGATTCGACTGCAGCCGCCACAACTGGACGCCGACGAAGGCAAGTCCACCGATGAGGACGACCGTCAACGATACGGCGACAATCTTCAGCCAAAGGGATGCGCCGCGGCGCAGCCGCATATGGCGGCCGGCACCACCTTGACCAGAGGAATTCCAGTCGCCCGCTCCCCCGTTTTGGAAGGTTCCACCCCTGTTCCGGGCGCCGTCGTCCCCACCAGTGCGGCGACTACCCATAGTTTGGACCTCTCAGGAAATACGAAAAGAATTGCGGAATTTCACATATTTTACGCGTTCAATCTGGACGCAGCCTCAATAAGCTCTACCGTTCAGCGTTACACCTTACCTGCTTGATGGGCATCCAAGCATCCGCCCACACCGCCTTACGGCAACGGATTAGAAGCCCAGACGCACCAGCTGTTTCGGGTCGCGCTGCCAGTCTTTGGCAATTTTTACATGCAGATCCAGGTAAATCCTCGTGCCCAGGAGTGCTTCGATACCCTTTCTGGCCGCGGTCCCAACCTCCCTGAGCCGGGCACCGCCGCGGCCGATGATGATCGCCTTCTGCGACGAGCGTTCGACAAAGAGATTGACCCGGACATCAAGCAATTGATGGTCCTCATCCCTGCCTTCGCGGGGCACAATTTCCTCCACTACGACGGCGAGCGAGTGCGGCAGTTCATCGCGCACGCCTTCGAGTGCCGCTTCGCGGACCAACTCCGCGACCATGACCATTTCCGGCTCGTCGGTAAGTTCTCCATCCGGATAAAGCGGAGGGGATTTAGGCATCTGCTGTATCAGGACGTCGGCGGCAGTGTCCACCTGGTATCCATCGGCAGCGGAGACGGGCACGATGTCCGTCCAGCCGTCTGCGCCGAGCACATCAACTCCGAGTTTGCTGACGGCCAGCAACTGTTCGGTCAACGCCGCGCGGGAAACGAGATCTGTCTTGGTAACGAAGGCGACGATGGGCTTACGCCCCAACGCTGCGAGCTGGTTGGCGATGTAGGTGTCCCCCGGCCCGATTTTTTCATTCGCCGGCAGGCAGAAACCGATCGCATCGACTTCGGCGAGCGTATCGGCGACCAGATCATTAAGCCGCTGGCCGAGCAGCGTCCGGGGGCGGTGAAGCCCGGGCGTGTCGACCAGGATCAGCTGGGCATCCTCGCGGTGCACAATTCCGCGGATGGTGTGCCGCGTGGTCTGCGGCTTGGCGGAAGTGATGGCTACCTTGTGTCCGACCAGTGCGTTGGTCAGCGTCGACTTACCGGCGTTAGGGCGCCCCACCAGAACCGAAAAACCTGCGCGGTAGTCGGGATTGTCGCCCGGCGTCATGAGAGTCACGATGCGTTCACCGGCTCATTCTGGTTCACGGGTTCCGAGTCTTCTTCCTTGTTGTTGTCCTGTTCAGGCTGGAAAGCGATGATGTGGCTGATGCGGTTACGCCGTCCCTCGATCCGTTCGCCCCGCAATGAAATCCCATGCACTTCCACTTCGCTGCCGACGATGGGTACTCTGCCAAGCGCCTTGGCCAGCAGCCCGCCAACCGTTTCCACTTCGTCGTCGTCCAGATCGATTCCAAACAGCTCGCCGAGATCATCAATGTTCAGTCGTGCGCTGACGCGGTATTGGCCATCACTGAGCTCCTCGACTTCGGGCGCCTCTGAATCATACTCGTCGACGATTTCTCCCACGATTTCCTCGATCAGATCCTCCAGCGTCACGAGACCCGCGGTACCGCCGTACTCGTCGACAACGATGGCGACGTGGGTGGATTCCCGCTGCAGCTCCTCGAGCAGGTCTGCCACGGGCTTGGATTCAGGAACGTAGCGGACGTCACGGCAGATATCGGCGGCCAGGGGCGGTTCGTCGTCGTCGTGCAAACCATGAATGGTGGCTGCGACGTCCTTGAGGTACATCACGCCAAGAATCTGGTCGGTGTTGTCGCCAATCACCGGGATGCGGGAGTATCCGGAGCGCAGGAACAGCGACATTGCCTGCCGCAGGGTTGCATCCGCGTCGATGCTGACAATATCCATCCTGGGAACCATGACCGATCGGACTTTGGTGTCGCCGAGCTCGAAGACAGAATGAATCAGCTCCGCTTCGTTATCCTCGATCATTTCGGCTTCGCTTGCGCGGTTGACCAACTCGCGGAACTGCTCTTCGGTGAAGAAGACTTCGGCAGTTGCTGCGCCCGGTGTCACTGTATTGCCAAGTGCCACGAGCCACCGGGGCACCGGTCCGAGCACCGTCCGGAGCATCCGGATGGGCCAAGCGGTTGCCTTGACGATCGCTGTGGAACGGACCCGGCCCAGCTGGCGGGGTGAAACACCCACCAGCACAAAGCCAACACCGGCCATTGCGATGGTGGCGACCAGGCCGGCAAGCCAGACGCTGTCCAAAAGGTTCAGGAACAGGATGGCGACGGCGACGGCGGCGGCCATCTCGAACCAGATCCGCCAGAACCGGAGCGCATGGATATGCGAGACCGGATCATCGAGGATCCGGCGTATCGGAGCGTTGCCCGGTTTCTTCAGCAGCTCTTCGGCCTCCTGCCGCGGCAGGAAGCTGAAGGCAGCCTCAGAGGCCGTCAGAATGGCCGCGATCAGGATGAAGGCCAGGGCCATAATGGTCATGGTTACGGTGATCACTGCTTCGTCTCCGTGGGTGCGGCCCTGCCGGTGAAACCGGAGAGCAGGTCGCGCTGCAAGCCGAACATCTCCCGTTCCTCGCCGGGTTCGGCATGATCATAGCCAAGGAGGTGCAGGATCCCGTGGGTGGTCAAAAGCAGCAGTTCGTCACCGGTGCTGTGGCCGGCCTCCGCGGCTTGTTCTTCCGCCACTTGCGGGCACAATACAATGTCGCCGAGTACACCGGCCGAGCTCGGCTGTCCTTGGGTCCCGGGTCGCAATTCGTCCATGGGGAAGGACAAGACGTCCGTGGCACCGGGTTCGTCCATCCACTCGATGTGGAGCTTCTCCATGGCCTCAGTATCGACCAGAATGATGGACAGCTCGGCCTGCGGATGCACATGCAGACGGTCCAGGACGTAACGCCCGAGCCGGGACAGCTCTTCGTCGTCCGCCGCCATCGCCGACTCATTATTGATCTCGATACTCATGAGGCTCACCTGGGCTTCCGGGACGGGCTGTGCCCGTTGCGGCTGCCAGCCCCGCGGGATTCGTAGCTGCGCTGGATCTCGTCCCAGCGGCCGTAGGCGGTGACGATTTCGCTGACCAACTGGTGGCGGACGACGTCGGAAGCGTCAAGCGTGGAGAATACGACGTCGTCGATATCCTGCAGGATCTCCGACACGATACGCAGACCGGAACGGGTGCCCCCGGGGAGGTCAACCTGGGTGACATCGCCGGTGACGACCATCTTCGAACCAAAACCGAGCCGGGTGAGGAACATCTTCATTTGTTCCGGTGTCGTATTCTGCGCCTCGTCCAGAATGATGAACGCATCGTTCAGTGTGCGGCCACGCATATAAGCCAAGGGCGCGACCTCGATGGTCCCCGCCGCCATCAGCCGTGGAATTGAATCCGGATCCATCATGTCGTGCAGGGCATCGTAAAGCGGACGCAGGTAGGGATCGATTTTCTCGTTCAATGATCCAGGCAGGAATCCGAGCCGCTCGCCCGCTTCCACGGCGGGCCGCGTAAGGATGATTCTGTTGACTTCCTTGTGCTGCAGAGCCTGCACAGCTTTCGCCATGGCGAGATACGTCTTGCCTGTACCTGCCGGGCCGATACCGAAGACGACGGTATTGGCGTCGATAGCGTCGACATAGTTCTTCTGGTTGACCGTTTTAGGCCGGATGGTTTTGCCGCGGCTGGACAGAATATTGTGGGTCAGGACATCCGCGGGCCGGCTTGAGGTCTGCTCGCTCAGCATTGTCACCAACTGCTGGAGGAGCTGCGGGGTTATCAGGGTCTGCTTGGCGGCGAGGGTCCGGATCTCTTCGATCAGGCGGACGATCCTGCCTACGTCGGCAGCTGGACCGCCGACAGAGACGTCATTGCCGCGGACGTGAAGACTAACACCGGGGAAGGATTTTTCGATAAACCGCAACGCCTCGTCCTGGGCGCCAAGCGACTGGACCATTTGTTCTGTCGAGTCAAAGGAGACTTTTTCCGTTGACGTGTCAGCCGGGTCGAGGTCGACTGGAAATTCGGTCATATGAGCGGCCGTCGAAGGCCTTTTATCTCCCCTTTAAGTATCGATTAATTAGCAACCGTTGCCACGGTTCAGATTCCACTGCCGTTTCTGCGGCACCGGCTTCCCTTTAATGGTACGGCACAGCCCGCGATTACGCCCGGAGCGAGCGGCAGGTCGGGCCAATAGGTTGCGGTCCGGTTTCAGAAGAATATCAATCAGGTCTCAGTACGGTTGAGATGGGGCAATTAGCCGGTTTTGCCGGTGGACCGTGTGCCAAGCTTGGGAGATCCTCCCGGTGCAAAGGCGCCGGGACTCTGTTCAGGCAAGGAAAGAACGGCACCATCATCGGCAAAATACAGCGGGCACGCGGGGGCGGCACCGGATCAGTGCGCAGCTTCCATGGGTGGCTCGCTACATTGACGATGTCGTCACTTCTGCTGATCGGATGCACCGCAGACGTGGCCGAACCAGTTCAAGAAACTTCGATGCCAGCCCCGTCAGCCGTGGAAGCGCCGGGAGCCAGGTCGTCGGCGCTGTCCAGCGTCCCGCTTGAATCGGCTAAGACTGCAGCGCAGACTCCGGTCTACTGGCTTGGGGAGAGCAGCCGAAGCGTATACCTCTACCGTGAATTCCGGCAGACCGAGAATCGCGGCGATCCGATTACGACCGCCGTTCACGCGATGACAAATCAGCAGCCGCTGGATGAGGATTACTTCAATCCCTGGCGGCCCGCGTCCTCCATCGGCGCTTCCATTTCAGCCAAAAACGTCATCACGGTGGACATCTCCGCCGATGCGTTCGAACAGCCACTTGATGAGGGTATGGCCCGCCGTGCCGTCCAGCAGTTGGTCTATACCGCTACTGCGGCCGCTGCCAGTTTCGGATTGACTGCGCAGAATCAACAGATACAAGTCGTTATCCTGGTCGACGGCCGCACGGGCTATAAGGCGTTCGGGCACATCCGCCTGGGAGAGCCGATGGTGCGTGAGCATTCGCTCGCGGCTCCCGTCTGGATCATCGATCCGCAGGCAGGCACCGTGTACGCCGACAGCAAGGTCGTTGTCAGCGGCCGCGGTGTCTCCCGGAACGGCACTCTTGGCTGGGAGATCAGGGAAGTCGGGACCGGCGCGGAAGAACCGGAATTAGCGGAATACCCGTCCGGTTCCGTGGCCCTTGATGGTGAAGGAATGAACTCCGGTACCTTCAAGTTCTCCGTGACGCTGCCGAGGGGAGCATACGAATTGTCAGTCTTCCAGGGCGAACCCGGTGGCGAACGCGATTTTGTCGACTCCAAGCAATTCAGGGTCGAATAGCCCGGTTTGGACCGGGCGCGTGACGGAACTAGTCCCAGCGGCCCAGCAGATGGCTGAGCACAGAAACGGCTGCGGGGCCGGCTGTCGAGGATCGCAATACATGCGTTCCAAGCCGGACAGGGATGGCACCCGCATCGGTCAATGTCCCGATTTCCTGATTGCTGATGCCGCCTTCGGGACCCACAATGAGCAGGATCTTTGGCACATCTCCTAATCCGGACGTCTCCTGCGGGTGCCCGCTCCGGCCTGCGGCCGCCTGCAGCACCGGCGACGCAGCCGAATCGGCCGACAGTGACGCCATCGTAGCGGTTGCTTCTTCATGCAGTATGAGTGCCAAGTCGGCCAGGGCGGTAAATGCGACGAGTCCGGCGCCGGTTACATGCGGATGCACCTCCGGTACGCGTGCACGGCGCGCCTGCTTGGACGCGGCCTGGACGGTCGCCTGCCATTTGTCCCGGCCCTTGGCCGCTTTCGTGTCTTTCCACCGCACAATGGAACGGTCAGCCTGCCACGGTACGACGGCGTCGATTCCCAACTCGGTGGCCGCTTCAATGGCCAGCTCGTCGCGTCCGCCCTTGGCAAGGGCCTGGACCAGCACCAGTGAAGGCGAAGGCAGAGGTTCATCGAGCACTGACAGAATTCTTACTGGCAGCGCTTCTCCCCCGCCGTCGGCGACTTCTCCGCTGACCCGCCGGCCGGCGCCGTCGACGATGTCCACCGGTTCCCCCGGTGCCAGCCGCTTGACCGTGCGGGCGTGGTGCCCCTCGGGGCCGGCGAGCTGGTAGGTGTCACCGGCCTCCAGCTGCGCCAGTTCAGATGGTGAAGCGAAAAATACGGGGTTGGTCACCCTTAGAGGTTACCGAGCCGGTCCCGGAGTTTCGCGAAGACACCGCTTCCGCTGGATACGAGCTTTCCATCGCTGTACTGCTCATTCCGGGCGGCGGCCAGCTGGCGCAACAGCTCTTCCTGTTCGCCGTCGACCTTGGTGGGGGTTTCCACATGAATATGGACCTTGAGGTCTCCCCTGCCATAGCCGCGCAGGTGGGTGACGCCGAGTCCCTTCAGCGTGATGACTTCGCCGGCCTGGGTGCCGGGCTTGATGCTCAATTCGCGTTCGCCGTCGAAGGTGTCCAGGGTGACGTCGGTACCCAGGGCGGCGGCCGTCATTGGCACGCTCATGGTCGCATGCAGATCATCACCCTCACGGACGAAGTTCTGCTCGCTGTTGACCTTGATTTCAACGTAGAGATCGCCGCTGGGTCCTCCGGCCACGCCGGCCTCGCCCTGCCTGCCCAGTTGGATCCTGGTTCCGGTGGCAACGCCCGCGGGAACCTTCACTGTCAAGGTACGGCGGTTGCGGACACGGCCTTCACCGGCACATTCGTGGCACGGGTCGGTGATGATGGTTCCGAAGCCCTGGCACGATCCACATGGTGCCGTTGTCATGACCTGGCCGAGGATGGAGCGGACCGCGCGCTGGACCTGTCCGCTGCCGCCGCAAATATCGCAGGTGCGCGGGGAGGTGCCGGGGCGGCTGCAACTGCCGTCACAGGTAGGGCAGACGACGGCGGTGTCCACCTCGATCTTCTTGTTGACGCCGAAGACGGCGTCCTTGAGGTCAATCCGTACGGTAATCAGCGCGTCCTGGCCGCGGCGCATACGCGATGCCGGCCCACCGCCTCCGCCGGCGCCGCCGAAGAACGTCTCGAAGATGTCCTGGAAGGCGAATCCTTGGCCGGAGTAGCCGCTGCCGAAGCCGTTGTCCGTACCGTTTTCGTTACCGGTGGTGTCATAAACACGGCGCTTCTGGGGGTCCGAAAGCACCTCGTAGGCATGGGTGACAACCTTGAACTGATCAGCCGCCTCCGGCCCCGAATTAACATCGGGGTGGAGCTTACGCGCCAGCTTGCGGTAGGCCTTCTTGATCTCCTCGGCGCTGGCATCCTGGGACAGGCCCAGTACTTCGTAGTGGTTACTCAACTTCTTTGGTCTCTTCCTGTATTACTGGACACTTGCCTGTGCGGGCCGCGCAGGCATTGCCGTGGAAAGTTCTTCGTGGTCAGCCGGCCAGAATCCTGGACAGATAACGGGCAACAGCACGGACAGCCGCCATCGTGGTTGGATAATCCATCCGGGTAGGTCCGAGGACACCAATTTTGGCCAGTTCATCCGGCCCATAACCAGTGGCCACAACCGAGGCCTCGGTGAGACCGCCGTACCGGTTTTCGTGCCCGATGCGGACGGATACACCTCTGGCGTCCTGTTCCATTTCGGTCAACAGCCGCATCATCACCACCTGCTCCTCCAGGGCCTCGAGGACGGGGCCGATGGAAAGCGGGAAATCTCCGGTGGAACGGGCAAGATTGGCTGTTCCCGCCAATACCATTCTATCCTCGCGGTTGATCCCCGCCAGTTGTTCCAGCGAATTGCCCAGAACAGCTGCGACCGCGCGCTCCGCCGGGGCGCACGTGGCCACTGCTGCGGTAAGCAGCTGGGGCAACGCGACGAGCAGTCTCCCCTTTGTTGCGGACAGGAAAATGCCGCGTAACCGCAGCAGGGTCTCTTCGCCTGCATCGGCCGGCAAAGACACCACACGCTGTTCGACTTTACCGGTGGTCGCGATCAGCACTGCCAGGACCTGACGAGGTGCAAGCAGGACCAACTCTATGTGCCGGACAGCAGCGCTGCCAAGCTGTGGATACTGCACTACTGCGACCTGATTCGTGAGCTGGGACAGCAGCCGCACCGTCCGGTCCAGCACGTCGTCAAGGTCGTCCGCCTGATCCAGGAATGTATGAATGGCACGCCGCTCTGCCGAGGACAGCGGCTTTACAGCCGAAATCCGGTCGACGAACATCCGGTAGCCCTTGTCGGTGGGAATTCGCCCTGCACTGGTGTGCGGGGCGGCGATGAGGCCCTCTTCCTCCAGGGCGGCCATGTCATTACGGATCGTCGCGGAGGAAACACCCAGCTGGTGACGTTCCACAAGGGCTTTAGAGCCGACGGGTTCACGTGAGTGCACGTAGTCTTCGACTATCGCCCGCAGCACTTCGAGCCGGCGCGGTTCACTCACGTTTCACCTCCTCTGACATTGCTTAGCACTCAACATACCCAAGTGCTAAGTCTAATACGTTCATACCCATTGCTAGCATGGGTACGCGCTCGGCTTATTCACCAGGCCGCTGTGGGTTATTGCGGCAAGTAATTCGGTCCGGGCGCACCCCACAGAATCCGGTTCCGGCGAAGAAGGTCGATGATATGTACAGCTATGAATGGGGACCTCAGGACCTGGCCTCCCCCGCCGGCCGTCAGTCCTTGCCGGAGATTGCAGCGGAAAATGGACTAGTGCTGGAAGACGCACAGTCAGGCTGGGTAGGCGCAATCGTCCGGGTGGAAAAGTCGGGCGGCCTCCACGTCCTGACCCTGGAGGACCGCAGGGGTAAAACGCGTTCCTTCCGGCTCGGGTACGGCTTTATGCTCGACGGCAGGCCGGTCAAGGTGGTACCGAAGGCAAAGACCGCGCCGGCGCCGGCGGCCCGAACTGCCTCCGGGTCCGTGAGGGTCGAGGGCCAGCGGGCACGCACAGCCAAGGCCAGCCGGATCTGGGTGGAGGGTAAACACGACGCCGAACTCGTGGAAAAGGTCTGGGGCGACGACCTGCGGATCGAGGGCATCGTCGTCGAACCATTGCACGGTATTGACGACCTTTCGGCGGCAGTGAAGGACTTTGCGCCCGGCCCGCAGCGGCGGTTGGGCATACTGGTTGACCATCTGGTCAACGGCAGCAAGGAGTCATCGATCGCGGCGAAGGCGATGTCCTTGCCGGGTGCGCGAGCCAATGTTCTGATCGTGGGACATCCCTACGTCGATGTGTGGCAGGCGGTGAAGCCGCGGACACTTGGGTTTGCCCAGTGGCCGGACGTGCCTCGCGGCCAGGACTGGAAGACAGGGATCCTGAAGGGCCTGGGCTGGCCGCATGGGGATCATGTAGCGGTCGCCCGCGGTTGGCAGCGGATTCTTGGGTCGGTACATAATTACGCGGATCTGGAGCCGTCGTTGTTGGGCCGGGTCGAGGAAGTTATCGACTTCCTGACCGCAGGTGAGCCGGTCTGAAGTTTGATAGCTTGTCCGCCTTGGCGCACAATAGAGCTTGAGTGCTGTGCGCTTGCAGCTATTCGACAGTGAAGATGTCCGCCGCAAATTGGCGGTCCCTATCAACCTTGAGGTCTGAAAAGTGGCAAATCCCGCACGGGGCGGTTCGCCGGAAGGCAACCAGAGCCGGCCACCCTACGCTCCGTATCAGGGTATGTCGGCGGACGCCCAGCCTTTGACGGCATCCGAAGACCGGCAGTGGGCGACCATGTCCCACTTCGGAGGGATTCTCGGGTTCCTCCCCTCGCTGGTTATCTACCTGGTGATGCGTGACCGCGGACCGTTCACAGCCCAGGAGTCCAAAGAGGCACTCAACTTCACGTTACCGCCAACTATTTTGGCGGTGCTGGCAAACTTGTTGGCCCTGATCGACGGTCTTGGTTCCATTTTCGCCGTCGTTGCGGCTCTGATTTGGCTGGCCTTGACGGTCTTCGCCGTCAAGGCCGGAATCCATGTAAACAAGGGCGAACCTCATCGTTATGCCCTCAACCTGCGGCTGATCAAGTAGTCTCAGGCGGCTGAATCAGTCGGGCAGCAGGCGGCGTACGACAGCGTCGGCCAGCAACCGTCCGTGCAGAGTCAGTATTATCCGGCCGCGGAAAGCCGCCGCCGGTTCGATCAATTCTTCGGCGATCAGCCCAGCGACTTCACCGCGTCCTTCGGCGCTCAACTCCGACATGGGCAGACCTTCGCTCAATCTGGTCTGCAACATCACCCGCTCCACCCGGCGGGTGGATGAATCCAGGGTTTCGCGTCCAGCGGCCGGCGACTGTCCGGCGGCGAGGCGGTTGGCGTACGGAACAGGATGCTTCATGTTCCACCACCGGACTCCACCGACATGTGAATGGGCCCCAGGGCCGATTCCCCACCAGTCATCGCCCCGCCAGTAGGCAAGATTGTGGCGGCATGCCTGACCCGGTTCCCGGCTCCAGTTGCTGACTTCGTACCAATGCATTCCTGCTGAACTGAGCTTCCGCTCGGCAAGCAGATATTTCTCAGCATGGTCGTCCTCATCAATGGCAGGGACCTCCCCGCGGCGCATCTGGGCGGCGAGTTTTGTGCCTTCCTCAATGATGAGCGAGTATGCCGAGATGTGGTCGGGTTGATAGCCAAGGGCAGTATCCAATGACTGCTCCCAATCATCCATCGATTCGCCCGGCGTGCCATAGATCAGATCGATGCTGACTGCCAGGCCGGCCTGACGCGCCCAACCGACGGCTTCGGGAACCCGGCTCGGCTTATGGGTACGGTCAAGAACCTTCAACACATGCGGAACGGCTGACTGCATACCGAACGAGACCCGGGTGAATCCAGCGTTGGCAAGTTGCTGCAGTGATCCGGGAGTTACCGAGTCCGGATTGGCCTCGGTGGTGACCTCGGCGCCGTCTGCCAGCGGCCACAGCTTTGCCGCATGAATGAGCAGTGCTGTCAGGTCCGCCGCGGGCAACAATGTGGGAGTACCGCCGCCGAAGAAGACGGTCTGGAGCGGCCGGCGTGGAAGTCCGGATTCCTCAAGGACACGCGCGGCAAGATCCAATTCCGCCATGGCAGTGCCGGCGTACTCGTCCTGTGAGGCGCCGGAGCCTAATTCCTTAGCCGTATAAGTATTGAAGTCGCAATATCCGCAGCGGACGGCGCAAAACGGAATGTGGATATACAGACCGAAATTCCTGCTGTCGGCTCCCTCCAGAACCTGGGCCGGCAACAGCCCATCGGACGGGGCGGGGTCACCCTCTGGTAAAACGCTTGGCATCGGTCTACTGGTGTTCTGTACGGTCGGGCAACGGCTGGGTCACTTCTTGGCTTTGTCCTTGGAGTCGTCCGAGGATAGGGCGGCGATAAACGCTTCCTGCGGAACCTCGACCCGTCCCACCATCTTCATCCGCTTCTTGCCTTCCTTCTGCTTTTCCAACAGCTTGCGCTTACGCGAGATGTCGCCGCCGTAGCACTTGGCCAGGACGTCTTTGCGGATTGCACGGATATTCTCGCGGGCGATGATCCGTGAGCCAATGGCGGCCTGGATCGGAACCTCGAACTGCTGTCGGGGAATCAGTTCCCGCAGTTTGGCGGTCATCTGTGTTCCGTAGGCATACGCCTTGTCTTTGTGCGTGATCGCGCTGAACGCATCGACCTGTTCGCCCTGGAGAAGGATGTCCACCTTGACGAGATCGGCGGCCTGTTCGCCGTCGGCCTTCCAATCGAGCGATGCGTAGCCACGCGTCTTTGATTTCAAGAAATCGAAGAAATCGAAGACAATTTCGGCCAGCGGAAGCCGGTACTGCAGTTCAACACGTTCCTCCGAGAGGTAGTCCATGCCGTTCATCTGCCCGCGGCGTGCCTGGCATAGCTCCATGATGGAGCCAACGAATTCATTGGGCGCAAGAATGGTGGCCGATACCATCGGTTCCCGCACTTCCATGATTTTGCCGGCCGGAAACTCGCTCGGATTCGTGACGATGATTTGTTGCTTATCCTCAAGCGTGACCTGGTAGACGACGTTCGGCGCCGTTGAAATCAACGCAATATTGGATTCCCGCTCAAGACGCTCGCGGATGATTTCCAAGTGCAGGAGTCCCAGGAATCCGACCCGGAAACCGAAGCCGAGGGCGACCGATGTTTCGGGCTCATAGACGAGTGCCGCATCGTTGAGCTTGAGCTTGTCCAGCGCATCGCGCAGGACAGGGTAGTCTGCGCCGTCCAACGGGTACAGACCCGAGAAGACCATGGGTTTTGGCTCCTGGTAACCGCTGAGCGACTTTGCCGCAGGCTTGGCCAGGTTCGTCACCGTGTCGCCGACCTTGGATTGGCGCACGTCCTTCACACCCGTGATCAGGTAACCGACTTCTCCGACACCAAGGCCGTTGGAAGGCACAGGTTCCGGTGCGCTGACGCCGATTTCCAGCAGCTCGTGGCTCGCTCTTGTCGACATCATCTGGATCCGTTCGCGCGGATGCAGCTTGCCGTCAATCACACGTACGTAGGTCACCACACCGCGGTACGTGTCGTAAACGGAGTCGAAGATCATCGCGCGGGCAGGAGCGTCGGCGTCGCCAACTGGAGCGGGTATCTCGGCCACGATCTTGTCCAGCAGCACTGCCACACCGTCGCCAGTCTTACCGGAGACGCGCAGTACGTCATCCGGTTCTCCGCCGATGAGGTGCGCCAGCTCTTCTGCATACTTATCCGGCTGCGCCGCCGGAAGGTCGATCTTATTGAGCACCGGAATGATGGCAAGATCGTTCTCCATCGCCAGATAGAGATTGGCCAGTGTCTGAGCTTCGATCCCCTGGGCAGCATCCACCAGCAGGACCGCGCCTTCGCAGGCGGCGAGGGAGCGTGACACCTCATATGTGAAGTCGACGTGTCCGGGAGTGTCGATCATGTTCAGTGCGTAGCTGGTCCCATCCAGCTCCCATGGCATCCTGACGGCTTGCGACTTGATCGTGATGCCGCGTTCGCGCTCAATATCCATGCGGTCCAGGTACTGTGCCCGCATGCCGCGGTCACCGACGACGCCGGTCAATTGCAGCATGCGGTCGGCCAGCGTCGACTTCCCGTGGTCGATATGAGCGATGATCGAGAAGTTTCGCAGGATCGCCGGATCGGTTGCGGCGGGCACCGGAGCAGTGCGGGCCAAGGGAGTCACGCAGTGTCCTTACGTTTGAGGGAAAATAGACCGGTCTCCAGTCTCCCACGTCTTGACCGTGCCGTGGTCATAGGGATCGAGGTGCATGATCATTCAGACCGGGTGTGAGCACACATCCATGGACTCTGATAAGCTGTATAGCTGTGTGTCCGCGCAGGTCGTCGGGCACGGCAAGCTGGTCGCCATGGTATCCCCACGCCACTCAGTCGATGTCCAGTTTGAATGCCCTCACTGACCGAAGTCCGCATTACAAAGAGAGTTTATACGTGGCCAATATTAAGTCCCAGAAGAAGCGCGTTCTCACTAACGAGAAGGCCCGCCAGCGCAACAACTCGGTGAAGGCCGAACTGCGTACGGCAATCCGTGCAGTCAAGACTGCGATCCAGTCCTCCGACAAGGAGGCCGCCAGCAGCGCCCAGGCCGCTGCCAGCCGCAAGCTGGACCAGGCCGCCACCAAGGGCGTTATTCACAAGAACAACGCCGCTAACCGCAAGTCAGCTCTTGCGAAGAAGGTTGGCAGCCTCTAAAGGTTTTGCCGCTCAAATCATTGAGCAATGGCTGTGGCCGGCACCAAAGGTGCCGGCCACAGCCATTTAAACCAACCCTGATTGATTGCATATCGAGGCCGGCGACTCCAGCCATCGGCCCCGCCCTCCAGCAGCTAGCGCCGGCTGACCGACGTGGAAATGATGGTAACGGCGCGTTCCAAAGCGTAGACAGGGTCGCGTGCAGCCCCCTTCACCTGGGCATCTGCCTCTGCGACGACTTTGATCGCCTGGATGAGCGCGCCCGGAGTCCATCCGCCGCTGTCTCTTCTGGCTTGGTCAACCTGCCACGGCGCCATCCCAAATTCACGTGCAAGTTGGGCCGAGGGCCCCCTTGAGCCGGCAACTTTGGCCACTGTCCTCAATTTCATGGCCAGCGCGGCGACGAGTGGTACGGGATCCACACCGGTGGCCAGGGCGTGCCTCAGGGCGGACAAGGCCTGCCCGCCCCGTCCGGCCAAGGCTGCATCCGCGACCTTGAATGCAGTCGCCTCAACCCGGCCACCGTAATAGCGTTCGACGACGTCGGCTGTCAGTTGTCCATCGACGTCGGAGAGCAACTGGGAACAGGCCGCCGCCAGCTCGGACAGGTTCGCTCCGACGGCGGCAACGAGTGCCTGTGCCGCCGCAGGCTCAATGCGGCGGCGTGCATCGCGGAACTCGCGGGTTACGAAGTCGATCTTCTCCGCGTCCTTCTTCAGCGGTTGACATTCAACGACTGGCGCTCCATTGGATTTGAGAGCATCCAGCAGTTTCTTCCCCCGCGCTCCCCCGCTGTGATGCAGGACGACGACGGTGCCTTCGGCCGGCTGGGCTGCGTATGCCAAGGCGTCGGTAAGGAATTCATCGTTCATGGATGCCACGGCGGAGACCTCGATGAGTTTCGCCTCACCGAACAGCGATGGATTGGCCGCCATTTCGAGCTGGCCAGCGGCATAGTCGGATGCGTCCAAACGGGTGCGTTCCAGTGCCGGTTCGTGCTCACGGAGCCGCGAGCGGATGCGGTCCAACGCCCGCGTCGCAATATACTCCTCAGGTCCTGCTACCAATACAACCGGTGCAGGTTCGACCTCCCGCCAATCAACTGTCCGGGCAGAGGATTTCGTTCCAGCGGTCTTGCGTGCTGTCTTTGCTCCCGGGCTCAATGGCGCCTCTTTGTTCGTCGGTTTCTCACTTCTCCAGCCTACCTTTCAGACCACATACGCAGGATGTCCGACTGTTTGCCAATGTAGATCCTTCCGTCCTCATCCGTTCTGCCGATGTGCGCACCCACCTGTTTCAGAGCGGAGATGATATCCGGGGCTGGATGCCCATAGTCATTGTCAGCTCCAACGGAAATGAGTGCCATGGCCGGCTGGAGTTCCAAGATCACGGCTGTTCCGCCGTTGTCCGCCCCATGGTGGGCGACTTTGAGGACATCGACGCCTCGTTGGAGGAAGCCACCGCCCAACATCAGCACCCGTGGGGCGCGGGCCAAACGCAGCAGGCGTTGCATCCCGTCCTCTTCAAGATCACCGGTCAGGAGAACTGACAGCGCCGATCCTTCAGCTTGCTTGACCCGGGCGGCGATGACGATGCTGGAATTGTTCTTGGTGCTGACAGGATGGTTGGCGGCCGGCCAGAGCACCTGCCAGTGGACCGGACCATCGTTGCCCTGCTGTCCCCGTTGGGCATGGACAATCTCTACATTGTGTTCCTCGAGCGCGGATACAACGCCAGAAGGCAGTTCGGGATCTGTGGTCGAAATCAGGGCCAGCTTCACCTCACGTCCAGCGAGGACGCCCTGCATGCCCCCGTTGTGGTCGGCATGCATGTGCGTGATGACCAGGACATCCACCGTCGAAATCTCCAGGTCCTGCAGGCATTGATCCATCAGCTCCGGGTCGGGACCGGTGTCGACGACGACCGCCGAATGTGAGCCGGTGCGGATGACGAGTCCATCGCCCTGGCCCACATCGCAGGCCACCACCGACCATTCGGATTCTCCGGGCACCGCACCGGATCCGCTGATCAGTAGGCCGGGACCCACCCCGAAGAGGACACCGAGAACCAACGCGGTGGCGCACCGGTTCAGCCCTGAAGCAGGCTCTCCCGGCGGCAGGCGGACGAGTATGCTTGCGGTCTGGCGCAACCGTGCCGGACTGGACAAGACCCAGAGCGCAGCCAACGAAGCGGTGGACAACGCAGCCATCAGGACCACTCCGGTGGCACCGCCCGGCCAGGGTATGGCCGCCGCCGGAGCAGAGCTGAAAAAGCGGGCGGTCGATCCAACCCACTCGGCGCCGGTGCCGGCGATAGCCATCAGCAACGGGACGAGCGGCGGACACAGGAATAAGGCCAGCACCGCCAGCATCCCGACGATGGTGATGACAGGTATCGCCGGTGCCACCAGTACGTTGGCGAGCACAGAATAGGTAACCAATTGCGGCTGCAGCAACACAATTACCGGGGCGCAGAAGACTTGGGCCGCGACCGGGACAGCTACCGCCTGCGCCGCCCACAACGGCATCCACCTGGCGAGCCATCGTGCACATCTGCCCCCAAAGACGATGAGCCCTGTGGTGGCCAGAACCGAGAGAATGAAGGCGTAGCTGCCGCTTAGCCATGGGTCGTGGGACAGCAGCAGAACGACGGCGATGCAAAGCAGGGAAGGTGAACGCCTGCCGCGTCCGTTCATGACCGCGACGATGCCGATCGTTCCCATCACCGCTGCCCGCAGCACGCTGGGATCGGGACGAACGAGTGTCACAAACGCGAGCAACGCAAATGAGGCCACGGTGGCTGCCAACCAGCGCGGCAGGCGTACGGCATAGCCGCAGAGGAAAACAACGCCGAGAATTATGGCGCAGTTGGCGCCGCTGACTGCTGTCAGGTGTGTCAGGCCGGTGCGTTTCATCGCTTTATCAAGGTCGGCGCCCAGACTGCTGCGGTCCCCCAGCACCATACCGGGCAGAAGCTGCGCGGCATCGGAACTCAGCGTTGCTGCATGGTCCTTGAACGTGCGTCTGATGCCGGTGGTGCGATTATCCCAATGGCTTGCCGGTTCAATGAGGGTTGGGGACGTTTCCGAAAAGAAGAGCGCCTCCACTTCGTCCCCGGCGGTTGCGCCTGCGAGCGCACCAGCACCGCCCACCCGCTGGCCCGTTTGTACCGCCGACCATCGTTCGCCGGCTATGACCAGGACGGGTGTGGCTGCTGAAAATTCGTTGCCATCAACAGTTGCCTCCACAATCGTTGCCTCGATCAGGTATTGGACAGCCCCGCTGAATTTAGCCGGTGAGTCGCTCACGGCCGGGTCGGCGGTGATGAGGAGTTCGGCTGTGATTGTCGAGCCGTCGTGGATGGCCCCGTCAATCGGTCCAGCCGTTCGTTCGGCCGACGTTTCTGCGGCTGAGAAGGAGACAAGGGCCAGACAGAGAAGCGGAACGGCCAACGTGACAACAGCGGTGGCACCCCGCCGGCGTCCTCCCAGCACCAAGGCAACAGCTGCAGTTAGGAGTGCGGCGGATCCGGCACAGTATCCCCAGCCAGGGCTGACCCGAATGAAGACGATGGCGCCCGCCCACGCCATCAGAGCCGCCGGAACGAGTCTCAGGTCCCACGTGCGCTCGGTCCGGTGACCGTCATCGTCCTTTTCGATGGCGGTCACCCGGCGGATTCCGCTCGCCGTTATCGTGGCGAGGGCAGCAACGGCCTTGGCAGGAGGGTCCTGCCGGCGCGCGCTCTGCCTGAGGCCCTGGTGTTCAACCTTTCCTGAACCCGGGCCGCCCTCCTCGGCTTGAGATGTTGTCGGCTGCTGTGCCGACGTGGCCGCGTCGACGAAGCGTTGCCACCTCGATGTTGGGCTCATCTACAGTGTCACGAGCTCCCGGAGGGTCGCCAGCATCTTCTCTCCTATTCCTGACACCGCATCCAACTCGTCAACGGTGGCGAAAGACCCATGTTCTTCACGCCATTCCACAATCCGTCCCGACAGCACCGGTCCTACGCCCGGGAGCGTGGCGAGTAGCTCGGCGCCGGCGGTATTGATGTTGACGGTGGGCGGATCCTCCCCGGCACCGGCCGCACTTCCGGCTGTGCCCGGTTGCGCCCCTTCTGCTGGTCCCGACCCAGCAGGTGCAGGCGCAGGGCCGGCAGACACGTCTGCGCTGGTGGGCACATACAGTTGTTGGCCGTCCTGAATCTGCGCCGCAAGGTTAACCGCGCTCAACTGTGCGTTCGCCGCGGCGCCTCCGGCAGCCGATATGGCTTCATGGATGCGGCTGCCCTTATTAAGACTGACGATTCCGGGCTCCTTAACTGCTCCGGCGACATGGACCACGATCCGCACAGGTCTTGGTGGAGGCTTGGCTGTCGCGGGCGCCTGGATTCCAGCCGGAGCGAACTCCGCCGCCGAAGGGACCGGGGAACCCGCCGCACCCTTCGCCTGGCTGCCGGCGGTGTGCCCGGGATAACCAGCGGTCTCCCGGGCGGAGCCGGTGGATCCTGTGGCCATGGGTCCGGTTTTGACCTCGGTGACATTACGGACAGGCTCTCCAAAGGCGCCGCCGATCCAAAGCGTGAACACCAACCCGAGGGTCAGGCCGGCCGCGACACATGCCGCGGCGGTACTGATTTTCCAGCGTGTACGGCGGTCTGGCGGGCCGTCCAGGTCAAGTCCTGCGGCCCGGGCTGAGTTGTGCGGTTCCGGATTTGATCCGTGTTCAGGAGGAGAAGACGAATCCCGCGTGACGGCGTAGCGGGAGCGGGAATTGCGCCGTGTCACCCAGTCATGCCTGCCCATGCCTTCACGCTATGACGGGCAGTGGACGGAGCCAACGGCGCAGGCGCCCTATGTGGGTTTAGCCCCCTGGGATCCGTCTTGTGGAGGAGGAGTCGCTGGAATTGGCCTGCGGCGCTCGCCGGAGACCACCACCACCAAGGCACCCAGCCCGGCGTGGGCCGCCAGAACCGCGGGAAGGGCGGTCAGCTGCGGTATCGATCCTTCCCCACTCCGCAGGCGCAGACGCATTGACAGTTCCTGGGCCAGCTGGCGGTTGCCGAAATGGTGGACGGCCCACTGCCGGCGCCGCTGATCCCGCTGCTCAAACTCATCCAGCGCCAGTTCTTCGAGCCGTGCAACCGCACGGGGCACAGACCTTACCTTCTCCAGCGGGACGACCACGCCATCGCGCACAGCAAGGATGGGCTTGACGGCCAGGATCGTTCCCAACCAGGAGGCGGCGGCACCTATCCGGCCACCCCGCCGGAGCTGTTCCAGACTCGGAACATAGAAATAAACAACGGAGCTGGCGGCGGCCTCGACTGCGGCCGCGGCAGTGTCCGTGAGGCTTTTGCCATGCTCGGCCGCTGCCAAAGCCGCCTGCACAGCGAACCCCTGAGCCATCCCCACGGTTCGCGTGTCCACCACTTCGACCTGAATCGGGACGGAGCCGGCACCCAACCGCGCAGCGTCCGTGGTTCCGGACAGCCCAGCCGAAATGTGCACCGAGACAATCCCGGAGAAACCGGCTTCGGCGAGCAGTTCGTAGACGCGCTTGAACTGCCCGGGCGAAGGTCGTGATGTGCGGACAGATTTGCCCTCGGCGAGGGCCATGCACAGGGCCTCGTCAAGGTCATCGACGCCTTCGCCAAAGATCTCCGCCGCGATCATGACGGGCATTGGCACAACATGGAAGGCGCCCCGGGCAAGCGCAGCATTGAGCCAGGGAACCGGCAGCGCGGCCGCGGAATCCGTGACAACAGCGATGCGTTGCGCTGGCACGGGCGGGGGGTTGCCGCCGTCGTCGTCCGGTTTATCCTGAACCTGTTCCGGGCGCCGCGATGCGAGCAGATCGAGCCATTTCATACCTGCTCCCTGTCTCATCGGCGCACGCACCCTCCCACGCACCCTCCCATGGCAGCCGAGCAGCCAAGCAGCCAAGCAGCCGGACTGCTTCTAGCTGGGGACGATATTGACCAGTTTAGGCGCGCGCACGATGACGGTGCGGATGTCCCGTCCGTCCAGGCTGCGGCTGACGGCGTCCGAATCCAAGGCAAGGGCGCGGAGTTCATCCTCGCCGATGTTGGCCGGAACCTGCAGACGGTCACGCACCTTGCCCTGCACCTGGACGATGGCCGTTATGGTCTCCTCCACCAAGAGTTCTTCCTCCACCTCGGGCCAGCCGGCGGCAGCCACGGATGCCTCCCGGCCCAGCTGCGCCCACAGATCTTCGGCGGTGTACGGAGCGAACAGGCTCAGAATGATGGCCACGGTCTCGGCCGCCTCGCGAACAGCCGGGTCGGCACCGCCGGGGCCGCTGTCGATGGCCTTTCGGGTGGCGTTGACCAGTTCCATCACCTTGGCGATGACGACATTGAACTTGTTGTTGCTGAGGAGTTCGGCCGCATCCGCGACGGTACGGTGCGTGACGGCCCGCAGCGCCTGGTCACCGCTGGAACGGTCGACGTCGGTGGAGCTGGTGACGTCCTGGCCCAGCCGCCAGGCACGGGCCAAAAACTTCGATGACGCGGACGGGGATACATCCGCCCAGTCGACGTCGTCTTCGGGAGGCGACGCGAAGACCATGGTGAGCCGGACGGCGTCGACCCCATACTTGTCCAGCTGCTCGGTGAGATCGACCCCGTTGCCCAGCGACTTGCTCATCGCTCTTCCGCCGTTGAGGACCTGGCCCTGGTTCAGTAAGGCGCTGAAGGGTTCGTTGAAGTCCACCATGCCCAGATCCTGCAGGACCTTGGTGAAGAACCGGCTGTACAGCAGGTGCAGGATGGCATGCTCGACGCCGCCAACATACTGGCCGACCGGCAGCCACCGATTCACCGCGTCGACGTCGAAGGGTCCCTTCGTGAATTCCGGCGACGCGAAGCGCAGGAAGTACCAGGACGAATCGACGAAGGTGTCCATGGTGTCGGTATCGCGCTTGGCCGCTGCACCGCATTTGGGGCAGGGCACGTTGACCCAGTCCTCGGCAGCCGCCAGCGGAGACGTTCCCTTGGGAGACAATGCTTCACCGCGCAGCCCATCGGGGAGCCGGACAGGCAATTCCTCGTCCGGAACCGGAACTTCGCCGCAGGTGCCGCAGTGGATGATGGGGATCGGCGTTCCCCAGAACCGCTGCCGGGATAACAACCAGTCGCGCAGCCGGAAGTTGACCGTCGTCTCCCCGGCCCCGGTTTCCTCCAGCTGTGATGATGCGGCGGCAATGGCTTCAGTCTTGCTCAGGCCGTCCAGGAAACCGGAGTTGATCACGGTGCCTTCACCGGCGGTGGCAACGCCGGATTCCGCTGGATCCGGTTCGCCGGTATCCAGAACCGCACGTACCGGCAGGTTGAAGGCGCGGGCAAAGTCCAGGTCGCGCTGATCGTGGGCGGGCACGGCCATGATCGCACCGGTGCCGTATTCGGCCAGCACGTAGTCCGCCGCCCATACCGGCAGCTTTTCCCCGTTGATCGGGTTGACGGCGTAGCGGCCGAGGAAGACTCCGGTCTTTTCCCGCTCGGTGGACTGCCGCTCGATTTCCGACAACGACTTGATCTGCTCGCGATAAGCCATCAGATCGTCATGATGCTCGTCGGAGACGATGTCCACAGCCAGATCGGCATCGGCTGCCACGACAAAGAAAGTGGCGCCGTAAAGCGTGTCGGGCCGGGTGGTGAAAACGTCCACGCTGCGGGAATCTTTGCCACCTGACGCTTCGACGTCGAACTTCACATGGGCGCCTTCGGACCGGCCGATCCAGTTCCGCTGCATGGCCAGAACGCGCTCCGGCCAGTGTCCGTGGAGCTGGTCCATATCCTCCAGCAGGCGGTCGGCGTACTCAGTGATCCGGAAGTACCACTGGTTCAGGTTCTTCTTCGTGACCTGGGTTCCGCACCGCTCACAGGCGCCATTGACGACCTGTTCATTCGCCAGCACGGTCTGGTCCTTGGGGCACCAGTTGACGGCTGAGTTCCTGCGGTAAGCCAGTCCCTTATCGTAAAACCGCAGGAACAGCCACTGGGTCCACCGGTAGTACTCGGGATCGGAAGTATGCAGGCGGCGTGACCAGTCGGCGCTGATGGCATAGCGCTTGAAGGACGCGGCCTGGGTATCAATATTGGTGTACGTCCACTCGGCGGGGTGGGCGTCATGCTTGATCGCGGCATTCTCCGCCGGCAGGCCGAAGGAGTCCCAGCCGATAGGGTGCAGGACGTCGTAGCCGCACTGGCGCATATAGCGTGCGGCGACGTCGCCCATGGCGAATGCTTCGGCGTGGCCCATGTGCAGATCACCCGAAGGGTAGGGAAACATGTCGAGGACATACCGCCGCTCCCGGGATCCGTCGTCGAGCGGTTCGAAGACCTTGAGCTCATCCCAGATGGCCGGCCATTTGGCCTCCATCGCGGCAAAACTATAGGTGCCTTCTGCAGGCTGTTCCGTATCCGGCTGCGCGCTCACAAATGCCTCGACTCTGTGCTCGTAATTCATTCAAATCCTCCCCTGCCGGGTCCAACCATCACTGCAACGGTGTGGACACACAAAAGCCCCTCGTCAGGGAGGGGCACCCCACACGGAACGTACCGCGCGGGTCAACTAAGCAGGAGCATCTTCATATGCCTACTTTAGCGCAGGATCGTGCATTATCCGCCCGGGCTGGTTCCTATGACCGATATCGGTTTATCGTCGGTCTATGACGAATACTTTTGAACCTGCGGAACCGAGGCCTGTTGATCTGGCCGACGACGTCGTCAGCATGGTCCGGCGCTGGCTGCATCTGCCCGACGATATGACGGCTCCGACCTCAGTACAGCTGACGTCGGCGAAGGCGTCGCGATCGGCTGCTTTGCTGGCCGAGGTGTTGAAAGATCCTGAGGGTCTGGAGTTCACGATCGGCTTCGTGGACAGGGTGATCCGTCCCGAGAACCTCGCTGTCGCGGCTCATGAACTGTCCAACCTGTCGAGGAATGCGCCGAGGTTCCTGCCCTGGTACATGCGTTACGCGGTCAAGCTCGGCGGCGTCATCGGCCCGGCAGCTCCATGGCTGGTCGTGCCGATCGCCCGCCGGGTGCTGCGTGAGATGGTGGCGCACCTCATTGTCGACGCCCGGCCGCAGAAGCTCGGTGCAGCCATCGCCAAACTCAAGGGTGGCGAAGACAGTGGCATCCGGTTGAACCTTAACCTTCTGGGCGAGGCAGTGCTCGGTGAGTCGGAAGCGGACGCCAGGTTGGAAGGCACCAGGAAGCTGCTGGCCCGTGACGACGTCGATTACGTTTCGATTAAGGTTTCCTCGGTCGTGAGCCGGCTGAACATGTGGGCGTTTGACGAAACAGTTGAGAAGGTCGCCGAGCGGCTCGTCCCGCTGTACAAGATGGCACTCGATGCTCCGACGCCGAAGTTCATCAACCTGGACATGGAGGAATACCACGATCTCGACCTGACGCTGGCGGTCTTCAAACGGGTCTTGTCCCATCCGGAGCTGCTGAACTTCGAGTCCGGCATCGTTCTGCAGGCCTACCTGCCCGATGCGCTGGGAGCCATGCAGGATTTGACCGAGTGGGCCAAGCAGCGGGTGGCCGACGGCGGCAAGAGCGTCAAGGTCCGTCTCGTCAAGGGCGCAAACCTGCCGATGGAGCAGGTCGACGCCGCTGTCCACAGCTGGAACCTGGCGACGTTCGATTCCAAACAGGACACCGATACTAACTACAAGCGGGTATTGGACTGGGCGCTGCGTCCGGAGAATATGGAAGCCGTCCGGCTCGGCGTGGCAGGACACAATCTGTTCGATATCGCCTTTGCCCGCCTTCTCTCGCTTCACCGCGGGGTCGAGGACAGGGTCGAGTACGAGATGCTCCTCGGCATGGCTGAAGAACAGGCACAGGAGGTCCGTAACGAGGTCGGCTCGCTCCTGCTTTACACCCCGGTGGTCCATCCTGAGCAGTTCGATGTCGCCATCAGCTACCTGGTGCGCCGGCTGGAAGAGAACGCCAGTCATGAGAACTTCATGTCGGCGGTGTTCGAGCTGACCTCCGAACCGACGTTGTTCGAGCGGGAGAAGCAGCGTTTCCTGGCCTCGCTGAACCATGTCGACACGATCGTCCCGGACCGCAAGCGGCGGCTGGAACCGGACCGCGCGGTGGAACTGGAATCCGGCGAGTTCAAGAACGAGTCGGACTCGGATTCATCATTGCCCAATATCCGGGAATGGGGCCGCAAGATCCTCGATGGCGTACCCGGTTGCACGCTGGGCAAAAAGCTGGTGGCCGATTCGTGGCTGGAGACCAAAGAAGACGTCGACAGGACTGTCGAAACCGCCCTGAACGGCCAGAAGTCATGGGCGGGACTCGGCGGGTATGAACGCGCCAAGGTTCTCCGCCGGGCCGCCCAGGAAATTGCCCGGCGCCGCGGCGAGCTCATCCAGGTCGCCGCGAGCGAGGCCGGTAAGACGATCAGCGAAACGGATCCGGAAGTAAGCGAGGCCGCGGATTTCGCCAATTACTACGCGCTTCAGGCCGAAGAACTCGAGAACGTGGAGGGTGCCCGGTACGAGCCCGTTCCCCTGACGGTGGTGACTCCGCCGTGGAACTTCCCGGTCGCCATCCCCGCCGGCTCGATGCTCGCCCCGCTGGCCACCGGCAGCTCAGTCATCGTCAAGCCGGCGCCGCAGGCCAAGCGTTGCGCCGCCGTCGTAGTTGAGGCGTTGTGGGCTGCCGGAGTTCCCAAGGACGTTCTACTCTTCACAGACGTCGAAGAGGGACCCGTCGGACAGCACTTGATCGCTAATGAAGCCGTGGGCCGGGTTATCCTGACCGGCGCCTACGACACCGCCAAGCTGTTCCGGTCGTGGCGCCATGACCTGCCGCTGCTGGCCGAGACAAGCGGTAAGAATGCCATTATCGTCTCCCCCAGCGCCGACCTGGACCTGGCCGCCGACGATGTGGCCAGGTCGGCCTTTGGCCACGCGGGGCAGAAATGCTCCGCGGCCAGCCTGGTGATCCTGGTCGGCTCGGCCGCCTATTCCGAACGGTTCCGCAATCAGTTGGTGGATGCGGTTTCCTCCCTGAAGGTGGGATATCCCGATGATCCGACGACGGAAATGGGCCCGGTTATCGAACCGGTTGAGGGCAAGCTGAAGGACGCCCTGACCACGCTCGATGAGGGTGAATCCTGGACAGTGGAGCCAAAGCAGCTCGATGACACCGGGAGGCTCTGGTCGCCAGGGATCCGGACCGGGGTAAAGCCGGGAAGCTACTTCCACCTCACCGAGTTCTTCGGACCGGTGCTCGGCGTGATGACCGCCAAGACCCTTGAAGAGGCCATCGAGCTGCAGAATGCACCGGTGTACGGATTGACGGCCGGACTGCAGACGATGGATTCGGACGAGCTTCCCGTCTGGCTGGACAAGGTCCAGGCAGGCAACCTTTACATCAACCGGGGTATCACCGGCGCGATTGTCCGCCGCCAGTCCTTTGGCGGATGGAAGCGCTCGTCGGTTGGGCCCGGCGCAAAGGCAGGCGGGCCGAACTACCTGGTTCATCTGGTGGATTGGTTCAAGGAAGACTTGCCGGAATTCGGCCACGCCGAGGCTGGGGAAGCGCTGACAGACGTGGAACTTGCCCCTGCCGTGTCTGCAATCATGCATTCCATGCTGTTCAACGACGCCGATCAGGCCTTCCTGGCCCGTTCGGTGGTGGCGGACCAGGCCCACTACGAGTCGACATTCGGCCGCAACGTTGATATCTCGGCGCTCGGTCTGGAACGGAACGAATTCCGCTATCTGCCCACTCCTGTCACGGTCCGGCTGAACGAAGCCGGCACCATCACCGAACTGGTGCGGGTCATCCTTGCAGCCGCCCGGTCGGGTGCGGACTTCGAGGTCAGTACGGCACACGTCCTGCCGGAGGAATTGGTCGGCGCGCTGCCCAGGAGCTGCGTGAACCTGACCATGGAAACCGACGAGGGATTCCTGAAGCGGGCCGCTGCGGGGCAATTGCACTATGACCGGGTCCGCCTGGTTGGCGGCGGCTACGGCACGCTGTGCGCCGCCACTGAGGGAGACCCCGATCTCGCCGTCTACGCTGGTGAAGTTACTGCTGCCGGACGGCTGGAAATGCTGCCGTTCGTGCATGAGCAGGCAGTGAGCATCACCGCTCACCGCTTCGGCAACCCGGACAGGATTTCAGATAAAGTGTTGCAGGACTGATCAGTTCCGCCTTGAGGCTCCAGCAGTGCGGGCCGCCGGGCAGGACGAATCAGGGCCGCTCTCCGCCATGGAGAACGGCCCTGATTTCTTAACTGTTGAAGAGCTGCTACTTCACGTCTTCATCGACCCAGTCGAAGGTCCGTGTCACGGCCTTCTTCCAGAGCCGGAGCTGGCGGTCGCGCTCGCCGGCATCCATCTGAGGCTCCCACCGCTTGTCCTCGGACCAGTTGGCGGTCACATCGTCGGTGCTCTCCCAGAATCCGACGGCGAGACCGGCGGCATACGCCGCTCCGAGCGCCGTCGTTTCAATCACCTGCGGGCGGATCACCGGGATGCCCAGAATGTCTGCCTGGAACTGCATCAGCGCATCGTTGGCGACCATGCCGCCGTCGACCCGCAAGTCTTCCATGTCTACCCCTGCGTCAGCATTCGCGGCGTCCAGGACCTCCCGGGTTTGGAAAGCTGTCGCTTCCAGGGCCGCGCGTGCGATGTGGCCCTTGTTCACGAACCGGGTCAGACCGACCATGGCCCCACGCGCGTCGCCGCGCCAGTACGGCGCAAACAGTCCGGAGAACGCCGGGACAATGTAAACGCCGCCGTTATCCTCGACTGTTTCGGCCAGCTGCTCGACCTCGGGGGCGGTCTTGATCAGCCCCAGATTGTCGCGCAGCCACTGGATAAGTGAACCTGTGACGGCGATGGAGCCTTCGAGCGCATAGATCGGCTTGGCATCACCGAGTTTGTAGCAAACCGTGGTGAGCAATCCGTTCTTGGAGTGGACGATTTCCTCGCCGGTGTTGACGATCAGGAAGTTGCCGGTTCCATAGGTGTTCTTGGCCCCGCCCTTCTCGAACGCTGCCTGGCCAAAGGTGGCCGCCTGCTGATCGCCGAGGATTCCGGCCACGGGGACTTCGCGCAGCAGCTGGTTTCCATGGACCTTGCCATAGACCTCCGAGGAGGACTTGATCTCCGGCAGCATGGATTTCGGGACACCAAAGACCTTCAGGATTTCGTCGTCCCACTGCAGTGTATTCAAGTCCATGAACATCGTCCGGGAGGCGTTGGTGACATCGGTGATGTGCACTCCCCCGTCCGTTCCGCCGGTGAGATTCCAGACCACCCAGCTGTCGGTGTTGCCGAAGATCAGGTCTCCTGCTTCGGCCCGTTCGCGGGCGCCCTCGACGTTGTCCAGGATCCACTTGATCTTGGTGCCGGAGAAGTAGGTCGCCAGCGGCAGGCCCACCTTGTCCTTGAACCGGTCCGCGCCGCCGTCGGCCGCCAGTTCATCGACGATGGACTGGGTGCGGGCATCCTGCCAGACGATGGCGTTGTAGACGGGTTCGCCGGTGTTCTTGTCCCAAACCACAGCCGTTTCGCGCTGGTTGGTGATGCCGACGGCCACGATATCGTGGCGGGTCAGATTGGCCTTGGACAGGGCGTTGCCGATGACTTCGCGGGTATTGACCCAGATCTCGGCGGGATCGTGTTCGACCCAGCCGGCATGCGGGAAGATCTGCTCGTGTTCCTTTTGGCCGCTGGAAACGATCTTGCCGTCGTGGTCGAAAACGATCGCTCGGCTGCTGGTGGTTCCCTGGTCGATGGCAATTACATATTCAGACATATCGTACTCCTCTGTATCGATAGGAATTCTGCTGTGACCGGTGCCTGCCCGGCCCCACAGTCAGTGGTTTGATTTTGTGCTTGGATTGCTTTCAGCCGGCCGGAGTGAACGCGATAATCGGTGCCATGAGACCGGCGACGGCACCGCCCAGAAGTGGTCCGACGACGGGGATCCAGGAGTAGGACCAGTCGCTGCCGCCCTTGCCCTTGATGGGCAGGAAAGCATGGGCGATGCGGGGGCCCAGGTCACGGGCGGGATTAATGGCATACCCGGTGGGACCACCGAGGGAAACACCAATACCGACCACGAGAAGTGCCACGGCCAAGGGTCCCAGGCCACTGGGCGACCCGCCGAACATCAGGATGACAAAGACCAGCACGAAAGTGCCGATGAACTCGGTGACGAGGTTCCATGGTGTGGACCGGATCGACGGTCCGGTGGAGAACACACCCAGCTTTGCGGCCGGATCCAGATCCTCGTCAAAGTGCTGCTTGTACGCCAGCCAACAGAACACTGCGCCGATGGTGCCACCGACCATTTGGGCCGCGAAGTAGACGAGCGTGCTGGCCAACGTGACGGCGACACCCGGTGCGTACTCGGTAGCTCCGTTGGCCAACAGCCCCACCGTTACCGCCGGGTTGATGTGTGCCCCGGACTGTGCCGCGACGTAGACGCCGGCAAAGACGGCAAACCCCCAGCCGAAGGTCACCATCAGGAACCCGCCGTTATTGCCTTTGGTCTTGGCCAGGGCGACGTTCGCGACAACACCACAACCCAACAGCGTCAGCATGGCGGTGCCGAATGACTCGGCTAAGAACACTTCCCACAGAGACATCTTTGACTCCTCTAGTTTTGTCGAGTGATCGACGTTTCAAACCGCTCCACAGTCTGTGGAACCGCTGTGCGGATGACTGACCATGCCGGTCCGCCACCGTACGCACTCACCAGCATCCGGATGTGGCGCCCGGATGTTGGTGATCCTGCTCCCCCGTTCCTCATGGATCAGGTGATCAAGCTTTGAACATGTACGCCATGGGTCTCGCTAAGCACCCGCTGGGCGTACTCGACTTCGTAATTCCTGCGGGTGTTGTCCCAGTCCAGAGCTGCGGCCAGCACAGCGGCCAGTTCGTGCAGCAATTCGGCGGTGACCAGGCCGCGGAAGGCCAGAGAGGTACGGCGGATCAGGACGTCGGCCAAATGGCCCACTTGCTCATGTTCGACCATGTACAGCACTTCGCCGGTACTCAATTCGCCGGTGGAATGGAATGCCTGGTCCTGTGCCGCCTGGAGGAATTCAACGACGTCAGCCGCCCTGGTGCCGTAGCGCTCCAACAGCACACGCACCCGTTCAGCGGGGACGGCGGGAGCAGCATGGTCCTGCGCCCACGCTTCCGCATCCGCGGTCGTGGAGGGGAAGTCTCTGCCACCGCCGATGGGCAGGCCTGCCGTGGATACTTTGCGGGTGCGGTCCAGCAGGAGGAGGACATCATTGGTGATGTGTTCGGCCAGGGCACGGAAGGTGGTCCATTTGCCGCCGACCAGGCTGAGCGTGGTGACCGTCCCATCCGGGCCGGCGACGTCCCGGCGTTCTATCCGGTAGTCCCGGGAAACAAAACCGGGCTGCGTGTCATCGTGCCTCGGCAGTGGCCTCACTCCGGAGAAGGAGTAGACAATGTCATCCCGGCTTACTGGCACGGAGGGGAACACATGCCCGATCAGGTCGAAGAAGTAATCGATTTCTTCGTTCGTGCAGACGACCTGGCCCGGATCGCCGGCGTCGATATCCGTTGTTCCTACCAGGACCCGGTCACCGATGGGATAAATCAGTACTATCCGTCCGTCGGTGTGTTCAAAGAACAATTCCCGTCCGGCGCAGGCCTCCAGCAGTTCCGGATGGTCAAGGACAATATGCGAGCCCTTGGTCCCGCCCATGAACTGCGACGGCGATCCAAGGGCTGCGTTGGTCTGGTCCACCCAGGCTCCGGTGGTGTTGATGACGACGTCGGCAGCGAAGCTGAAGGTTTCCCCCGTCAACTCGTCCCGGAGCTCGACGCCGTCGGAACCGGAAGAGACGAGGCTGACATAGTTCGACGCTCTGGCATGCATGTTTGCCGACTCGCCATCCCGGAGAACATCAAGAGTCAAACGTTCAGGGTTGTGGACAGATGCATCAAAATACGTGGCTGCGTATTTGATCCCTGGATTTAATCGCGGCAGTTCCTTCAAGGCGCGTACCTTGCCGGCGAACTGGTGCCGGGGAACCATCCCTCCTCCGCGTGAGAACGCGTCATAGATGCTCAGGCCAAGCTTTATCAGGACGGCGCCTCTCTCGGTCGGTTTACCTTGCCGGTGGGTGAGGAACCGCAGCGGTGCCGAAAGAATGCCGGAAAAAGTCGAATAGATGGGAATGGTTGTTTTTAACGGCTTGACGTAATGCGGAGCTGTTTGCAGCAAGCCATTGCGTTCCTGTACAGATTCCTTCACCAGCCGGAATTCGCCATTTTCCAAATACCGGATTCCGCCATGAATCATGTGCGAGGAGGCGCCGCTTGCACCGGCGCAGTAATCCCCGCGCTCGACAAGCGCGACATCGACACCTTGCAGCGCCAGATCGCGGAATGTACCTACCCCGTTGATGCCGCCGCCAATAACAAGTACGCGTGCCGTGGGCCGCGACTTCAGGCCCTCAACCGCTTCACGAGTGTGTACCGTTGGCCCCGGCTCGAACGCTGTTGCTGCGGATTCATTACTTTCCAAAGCAGATCCCCTGATAAACGATGTGCGCCTATAACGCCTTCCTCCATTATTGTTGGAATGGCTGGAAATACTAGTCAACTCAATTGCACAAATGTGCAAAAGGTGAATTCAATGATCGGTCCCACTGCTTCACGTCCATTTACCGACAGGCGCCGCGCACGGACGGCCAAGCCGCCGGGTCCGGCCAGCAGCGCAACATCTTCGTCCCGGACGCTGGACGCATTGCGGGCTGCACAAATGTATTACCTCCAGGACATGACAATGGATGCCATCGCCAGGGAGCTGCGCACATCGCGTTCCACGGTCTCGAGGCTGCTGTCGAGCGCGCGGGAAACCGGCGTGGTGCAGATTCAGATCACGAGCCCGCACGAGCGTGCACCCCAGCTGGAGCAACAGATCAGCCGCCACTTCGGCGTCGAGGCGCATGTGGTGCCCGTGACCGAGTCCGGCCACGAAGCCGAAGTGCTCGAGCGGGTGGCCATCCAGGCTGCCCGGACTATCGGTCCGCTGCTCGGCTCGAATGCCATCATTGGAGTTGCCTGGGGTTCCACTATCAGCGCCGTGAGCCGGCACCTGACGCGCAAGATCACACACGACAGCACGGTCGTCCAGCTCAACGGGGCGGGCAATACCCAGACGACGGGAATCACCTACGCGAGTGAAATCCTGCGGCGGTTCGGAAAAGCGTATGGCGCCCGGGTCGAACAATTTCCCGTTCCCGCCTTTTTCGACCGTCCCTCAACCAAGATGGCAATGTGGGGCGAACGCAGCGTGCAGCGGGTCCTGGATTTGCAGTCAAGAATGACGACGGCGATTTTCGGCGTTGGTTCGATTGGCTCCGAGATCCCCAGCCATGTTTACAGCGGCGGATACTTGGACCCTGATGCATTGGATTTGCTCGCTGCCGACGAAGTGGTTGGCGATGCCGCTACGGTCTTCTTCCGGGCCGACGGTACTGATCAGGGAATTGCCATGAACGAGCGTTCCAGCGGACCGGACTTCAGTGTCCTCCGCGCTGCCCGGCGCCGGATCTGCGTTGTCTCCGGCGAGTCCAAAATCAATGGCCTGCGCGGAGCATTGGCTGCCGGGCTGGCCACGGACCTCATCCTTGACGAGGTTACGGCCCGGCGGCTCGTGCAGGGGGCAACAGAGAGTGGGTAGAGTCGTTCCCATGCACACAGTCCCCAGATTGTCCCTGGCCAACGGCGTCAAAATGGAGCAACTAGGTTATGGCGTCTACAAGGTTCCGCCGGCTGAAACCGCCGGACTCGTGACGTTGGCCATCGAATCCGGTTACCGCAGTATCGACACCGCGGCACTCTACGCCAATGAATCGGGCGTGGGAGAGGCTGTGCGTAGCGCCGTCAGAGATGGGCTCAGCCGTGAGGACTTGTTTATCACCAGTAAGATCTGGAATGACCAGCACGGTTACGACCGGACTCTGCGCGCATTCGATACCTCGATGTCCGAGCTGGGTCTGGAATATATCGATCTGATGCTGATCCATTGGCCCTGCCCCGCCAAGGACCTCTACGTGGAAACCTACCGTGCCCTGGAAGCCATCTACCACGAGGGCAGGGTCCGGGCGATCGGCGTCTCCAATTTTGAGCCTGAGCATTTGGAAAAACTGTTGGCTGAAACGGACGTTCCGCCTGCGGTGAACCAGGTGGAGCTGCATCCCTTCAATCAGCAAAACAGGTTGCAGGACTTCCACGCCACGCATGGGATCCGTACCGAGGCGTGGAGCCCGCTCGGCCGCGGTTCACTGTTGCAGGAGCCGGTATTCCTTGAGCTCGCTGCGGAGTATGGCAAATCAGCGGCGCAGGTTATTCTGCGCTGGCATGTCCAGGTGGGCAATATCGTTATTCCCAAGGCAAGTTCGGCTGGCCGGATCAGGGAGAACATAAACGTCTTTGATTTCACCTTGGACGAGACTGCGATGGAACGAATCACCGCCCTGGAGCGTGGCCAGCGGTACGGTTCACATCCCAACGAGGTGAACTAGTGACTCTGCGGCTGCAGGACAGAGCGGTGGCCCGGGAGTTCCAGCACCAGGGCGCCCCGGTGCGCTATTGGGACTACTCCCCCGCCGAACCGGACCAGCCACATCCCACTATGGTGATGCTGCATGGCTTCCGCGGCGACCACCATGGACTGCTGAAGATCGTCGAGAGGTTGCCGCAGGCACGGGTTGTCGTCCCGGATCTGCCGGGCTTCGGCGAATCCGCCCCGCTGGAAAGCGAACACAACGTAGCGAACTACGTCCGTTGCGTTGAGACAATGATGAAGTCTCTTCAACTGCCGGCGGATACCGTTCTGCTCGGTCACTCCTTTGGATCCATCGTCGCGGCGCATTACGCTGCATCCTCCTCCCTGCCACTGCAGGCGCTCATCCTCATCAATCCAATCTGTGAGCCGGCCTTGGCCGGTTCGAAGGCTTTTCTGTCGAAATTGACCGCGTTTTACTACCTGCTCTGTGCCCGGCTGCCGGAACGGGTTGGCTTGTTCCTGCTCCGCAACCGGTTGATCGTCCGGGCCATGAGTATCCTGATGGCACGGACGAAGGACCCGGTTCTGCGCCAGTGGATCCATGCTGAGCACGGCCGCTATTTCAGTGCATTTGCCAACCGGACAGTGGTCTTGGAGGCGTTCCGCGCGTCCATCGGGGGCACGGTCCGCGAGGCTGCGAGCCGGTTGAAACTTCCCGTATTGCTGATTGCCGCGACCGACGACGATCTTGGTTCGGTCACCGGGCAGCGGCAGCTTCAGGAATCCATCGAAGGGTCCAAACTGGTGTTCCTCGACGAAGTGGGACACCTGATCCACTACGAAAAGCCCGCTGAAGCCGCTGAACTCATCCAGGAATTTCTTGGATCGCTACGGTTGGGGGGTAACGTATGAAGCTTCTCATCGACGCGCGGTTTACCCGGACAGGGCATCACGATGGCATCAGCCGCTACGGGGCGTCCCTGATCGCCGCGGCCGCGGAATACGCCGATGTCGTCATGTTGATTCACGACGAGCGGCAGCTCAGTCTTTTGCCGGATGTACCGTACGTGAAGATCAACAGTCCATTGTCGCCGCTGGAACTGTTTGTGGCATGGAAGATCAACAGACTCGGCCCCGATGTCGTGTTCTGTCCGATGCAGACGATGGGCAGCTGGGGCCGGAAGTACCCTCTGGTCCTGACGCTCCACGACCTGATTTACTACGAGAATCCCGCGCCGCCGGGTTTCCTGCCCCTGCCGGTGCGGATACTGTGGCGGCTCTATCACAAGGCCTACTGGCCGCAGCGGCTGCTGCTCAACCGGGCCGACGTCGTCGCGACCATCAGCGAAACCACCAGGTCTTTGATCGACCGCTACCGGCTGACCAAGCGGCCGGTCCGGATCGTGGGTAACGCCCCGCAGCCCGGCCAGGTTCCGCGGGATACCTCCGCGGTACCGGATAAGACGATCCTCTATATGGGCTCCTTCATGCCGTACAAGAACGTCGAAACGCTGATTCGCGGTATGGCGGAATTGCCCGGCTATACCCTGCACCTTTTGAGCAGGATCTCCCCGGAACGGCAGGCGGAGCTGGAAGCATTCATCACCGCGGGAACGCAGGTGGTCTTCCACAATGGCGTTTCCGACGACGAATACCAGCAGCTGCTCCGGCGGACGACGGCGCTGGCCATATTGTCGCGGGCCGAAGGCTACGGACTGCCGGTGATCGAGGCCATGTCTGTCGGTACGCCCGTGATCGCGAGCGATATTGCTATTTTCCGGGAGGTTGGCGCTGACGCCGCGGCCTATGTCGATCCGGACAGTCCTGAAGAGTTTGCCGAGGCCGTAAGGAGCCTTGCGAAGCCGGGACACTGGACGGCGATGGCTTCGGCAGGACTGGCACGCGCCTCGAACTACGACTGGGACACCTCGGCGAAGCAGCTGCTGGTGACGGCCGAAGAGGCGTTTGACCGGCGTTGGACCGGATCCGATCGCCGCGTTACATCAAACCGGGCGCAATAGCCATACCGGACCCTCGCTAGAGCAGATCCACTCCATCGCACCGTACCTGCACGGAACCGCCGGTTTTTTTAGCCGACATGGCCGAGCGGGCCGCGCGCAGGCTGGACGTAACTGCCGCCGCTGCGCTGTAGGGGAAGAACACCAGAATGCGCTGATCAGGAACGTTGACTTCCCCGGTCGAGGAGGGACGGTCCTGTGGGCTTTCGGGCAGCGGAGCCGGCCCGATAACGCGCACCGTCGAGGGCAGCTCCGCACGCTCCAGCAACTGCTTCAGAGTCGTGTGCTGACCAGTTAATGCGGCGACCCTGACACTGGGCGGTAGCGAGAGTTCCTGCCGTTGTGCAAGCTCCCGGTCGGCGGCGCCGGTTGCGTCCCAGCGGATGAGCTGGCCGACGATGCTCTGGTCATCCGCGGTGATCACCACCTTGCCACCATCTTTGGCGGAGCGTACGAGGGCGGCAGCGGTGAACCAGCGGCGCAGCGCGTCCTCCCCTGCCCGCAGCGATTCACGACTGAGCAGTGATTGCCCATCCAACAAGAGCGCCGCAGCATATCCTGCTGGAGCCACCGGCTCAGCACCAGGGGTGGCGACAACAAGGGCTGAAGCATCGGAAACCGCGGCACGGACATGGTCGCCGGCCGAAGAAATGACGGGCACCGAGGGAAATGCCCGCCCCAGCTCCTCCGCTGTGCGGCCCGCGCCGACCGCCGAGACGCGCAGCTGCTGACCGTTGCAGTTCTGACAGTGCCAGGAATTCGCCGGCCGGGCGCACCACCGGCAGGCCGGCACAGCGTCCCGGCCGGCTTTGGCCAGTGGACCCTGGCACTGGGTGCATCTTGCGGGTTCCCTGCACTGCTGGCATGCGATGTTTGGTGCGTAGCCGGTGCGCGCCACCTGGACCAGGACAGGGCCGGTCTTAAGTCCCTCCTGTGCTGCACGCCAAGCGGTTCCAGGCAGCCGCGCCTTGACCGCGAGCGGGTCCCGTTCACGCTCATAACTGTCCGCCGTATTGATCACCCGGGGAGTGATTTGCCGCAGCATCGTTCGTTCCGGGTGGATGGACTGGGCCCACCCGTTTCGCACCAAACGCTGGGCTTCGCTGGTGCGGGAAAGTCCACCGATTATTGCCGCTGCTGTTGACTGCCCGGCACGCAGCAGCAGCACTTCGCGGACGTGCTGGTATGGGGCGCGCTGTTCAATGTGCAGGTCGTCGCCGTCGTCCCAGCAACAGACGAGCGCCAGATCCTTGACGGGCGCGTACGCGGCAGATCTGGTTCCGATCACCAGCTTTACCCGTCCGTGCAGGACGTTCAGGAAATTCCGGTACCGCGGCGTCGGCCCGTCATCGGCATTCAGCCTGGCGAATTCCTCCTTGGGCAGGACGGCCAGAAGTGCCTGCTCCAGCCGGTCGAGGTCCTTTTGATCAGGCACAACGACAATAGCGCCGCGGCCCATTCCATGGACGGCAAGCAGTACATCGGCCAACTCATGCGGCCACGCCCGGGGACCGTAACCGCGGGCCGAGGTGAAGACAGCACGGGGCGCGTCCAGCCGCCGCAGTCTTTCAAGGAAGCCACCACCGTTGCAGTAATCGGCCAGCAGGTCCGACGACTGATGGACGGCTGCTGCGTCCTGCCCGGCAGAAGGGTCAGTCTCCTGGCCCGGGGGTGGTTCAGGCGCCCGGGCCGGAGCTTCAGGCACCGGATCGAATTCCTTCTCCACTCCGGCGACCCGGGGCGGAACAGCAACCCGAATCACGTCGCTCACCGTGCCGACATAGCGCGCGGCAATCTGGTTCGCGAGCTCGGCAATATCCGGAGCGAGGACCGGCTGCGGGGACACCACTTTGCCGAGAAAGCTTAGCTTGGCGGCAGTCGAAGGACTCTCGAGCCGGCGCACCAGAAAGCCCGGCAGCTCCTGTCCGCTGAACCGTACTTTCACGCGCGCACCGGGACGGGCGCGGTCGTCGAGTTCAACGGGAACCAGATAGTCGAAGAGCCGATCCAGATGTGGAAGCGGCGAATCGATCAGGACCTGGGCCACGGGCAGCACCGCTGCGGGACGCAGACCCTTGGAACTCTTGACCGGAGCGCTGAAGCCCTGCAGTAATGACAGTTGCTGTCCCGCGTCATCCATGGCCAGCCCCTCCTTCAACCCTGTCAACTGTCCGCATCAGCCACTGACATTCAATCAGGGCGCACCGACAAAGATCGATGCGTACCGGCGTCAGGCGTTAAAGTAGGCCTTTAGCTCGGCAACCCGGTCCGTGCGCTCCCAGGAGAATTCCTCGGCGTCGCGGCCAAAGTGCCCGTGGGCGGCGGTCTTCTGGTAAATGGGACGCTTCAAATCGAGGTCGTGGATGATGCCCAGCGGCCGCAGGTCGAAGATTTCACGGATCGCGGTTCCAATCCGGTACGGGTCCACAGTTTCGGTACCGAAAGTTTCAACATAAATGCCCACCGGATTTGCCTGGCCGATGGCATAGGCCACCTGGATCTCCGCCCGCCGGGCCAGGCCGGCCGCGACGACGTTCTTCGCCACCCAACGCATGGCGTAAGCCGCCGAACGGTCAACCTTTGACGGGTCTTTGCCGCTGAAGGCTCCCCCGCCATGGCGGGCCATGCCGCCGTAGGTGTCCACGATGATTTTCCTGCCGGTCAGTCCGGCGTCGCCTACCGGCCCGCCAATGATGAAGGCGCCGCCGGGATTGAGGATGTGCCTGACGTTGGAGGAGTCAAGATTGGAGCCGGCCAGTACAGGATCAATCACATGCGTGGCCAGATCCGCCCGCAGGGTATCGAGGGATACCTGCGCCTCGTGCTGGCTTGAAACGACGACGGTGTCGACGGAAACCGGTACATCGCCGTCGTATCCAATCGTGACCTGTGTCTTGCCGTCGGGACGAAGGTAGTCCAGCAGGCCGTTTTTGCGGACTTCTGTCAATCGTTCGGAGAGCCGGTGTGCCAGCGAAATCGGCGCCGGCATCAACGAGGGGGTTTCGTCCGTGGCATAGCCAAACATGATGCCCTGGTCGCCGGCGCCTTGGGCGTCGAACGGATCCTTGCTGCTGCCCTGGCGGGTCTCGAGCGAGGTGAATACTCCGCTGGCGATTTCGGCCGACTGCTGACCAATGGAGATGGAAACCCCACAGCGCGCGCCGTCGAAGCCTTTATCCGAGGAGTTGTAGCCGATATTCAGGATCGTGTCCCGGACGATCTGCGGAATCTCGACGTATCCGTCGGTCGTTACCTCCCCGGCCACATGGACCAGACCCGTAGTGACAAGGGTCTCGACGGCAACCCGCGAGTTGGGATCGGCGCGCAGCATGGCGTCGAGGATCGCGTCACTGATTTGGTCGCAGATCTTGTCCGGATGTCCCTCGGTGACAGACTCGGAGGAGAAAAGGCGCAGGGCGGTATTAGCTGAAGTCACTTGATCACTCTACTGGTTTCGCGTGTTCCGGATGGATGATGTGACCTTGCGTTGAGAGCTGCAAGGATCAGCGCTGTGTTTTGAGTTCCACCGCGATGCGCTCCATGATCGCGACGGCGACGTCCGCCTTCGAGCCAGACGCGGCTTCAGTGTCCTCGGTGCCAGGACTCAGGATTTGAACCGCCGTTTCGTCTTGTCCGAAGACGACACCGGTACCAACCTGGTTGAGCACCAGCAGATCGCAGCCTTTCCGCTCGACTTTGCGGCGCGCGTAACCGAGGATGTCGGACTCTTCGTCGCCCGTTTCCGCAGCGAAACCCACGATCAGCGGCACCCCGGTGGAACCGGCGGCGTCACGGTCCTGCACGAGTTCCTGCAGGATGTCCGGATTGCGGACAAGCGTGATGACGGGATCCTGGCCGTCGTCGCGCTTCTTGATTTTGCTTCCGGAAAGTTCAGCAGGGCGGAAATCCGCCACAGCGGCGGCCATGATGACGACGTCGGCAGACTTCGCGGCAGCCTGTGCCGCCTCCCGCAACTCAAGGGCGGTTTCGACGGCGGTGACCTCGGCACCGGCGGGTGGCTGGACTTCCATGTGGGCTGCGATGAAGTGCACGGCGGCTCCCGCGTCCAGGGCTGCTTTCGCCAAGGCGGCGCCTTGTTTGCCGGAGGACCGGTTGCCCAGATAGCGCACGGGATCCAACGGTTCGCGGGTGCCACCGGCGGTGATAACAATGGTCCTGCCCGCAAGCGGACCGGCTGCCGGTTGAGCGTCAGCTCTTTGGGCTGCTGCGGTTTCAAAGGCGGTAGCTTGAGTGGCCGGCCGGGCTTCGGCAGGTGCCTTGGAAGCTCCGTCGGCGGTATTCATCGCCGCGGCGTAGATTTCGTCCGGCTCCGGCAGCCGGCCCGGACCGGAATCGACGCCCGTCAGGCGCCCTGATGCTGGCTCCATTACGGCAATCCCGCGTTCGCGCAGCAGCTTAACGTTGGCCGAAGTGGCCGGGTGACGCCACATTTCCGTGTGCATGGCGGGGGCCATCAGGACCGGGCAAGCCGCCATCAGCAACGTGTTGGTCAGCAGGTCGTTAGCCAGACCGGCCGCGGCTCGCGCCAACAGGTCTGCCGTCGCCGGGGCGACCACAATCAGGTCGGCCTCCTGGCCGAGACGCACATGGTTGACCTTGTCGACGTCGTCGAATATTCCCTCCGGTACTTTATGTCCGGAGAGCGCCTCCCAAGTGGCGCGGCCGACGAACTTGCCGGCCGACGCCGTCGGGATGACAGTGACGGAATGGCCGGCTTCGGTGAAGAGCCGCAGCAGCGTGGCTGACTTGTAGGCGGCGATTCCGCCGCCTACACCCAGGATGATACGCACGCCGCCGCTGCTCTTTTAGTTCCGGTACTGCTACTCGCCCGAAGGCTCGATCGGAGTGGAAACCAGCATTCCTTCGTCAATTTCGCGCAGTGCGATCGAAAGGGACTTCTCGTTGAGCTTGGTGTCCACCAGCGGGCCGACGTACTCGAAGAGACCCTCGTGCAGCTGCGCGTAGTAGGCATTGATCTGGCGCGCGCGCTTTGCACCGTAGATGACCAACGCGTACTTGGAATCAGATGCTTCCAGCAGCGAGTCGATCGGCGGGTTGATGATGCCTTCGTTGTGTGTCGACACAAAATCTCCAAATTCGGTTGGGTAAGGCCGGGGCGCGCCGCTGCCCGTGTTCAGGTGCGTTCGCTGGGGGCCAGTCCCATGAGTGATACAAGCTCTGCTGCCGCCCGTTGGACGTCGTCATTAACGACGGTATGGTCGAACTCGGATTCGGCAGCAAGTTCCAGTTTAGCGGTTTCCAGCCGTCTTTGCTGTTCAAGGGCTGTTTCAGTGCCCCGTCCCACAAGCCGGCGGACCATTTCGTCCCAGCTCGGCGGCGACAGGAAGACGAAATTCGCCTCGGGCATTTTCTCCCGCACCTGGCGGGCTCCTTGCAGATCGATCTCCAGCAACACCGACCTGCCTTCGGCCACGGCCTGCTCGACGGTGCTGCGGAGGGTCCCGTAGCGGTTCCTGCCATGCACAACCGCCCATTCCAGCATTTCTCCGGTGGCAACCAGCTCGTCGAACCGTTCAGGGCTTACGAAGTAGTAGTGCACGCCCTCCTTCTCGCCTGGGCGGGGTGGGCGGGTGGTTGCGGAGACGGAGAGCCAGACGTGCGGATAGTGGTCCCGGATGTACGTCGATACAGTTCCCTTGCCCACGGCCGTGGGACCGGCGAGGACCGTGAGGCCATGTGCCACATTTCCCGCTGCCACTTAACGCTCTCCCAGATGGGCGATCAGGGCCGCCCGCTGATGCACACCCAGGCCGCGGACCCGGCGGGTGGGGGCGATTCCCACCTCTTCCATAATGGCGGTGGCGCGGACCTTGCCGACACCCGGCAGGGACTCCAGCAGGTCCGACACTTTCAGCCTTCCGATAGCTTCGTTTTCCGCGCTGCGGGCAATCACATCCGCCACAGTGGTTTCACCCGATTTCAGTTCAGCTTTGACTGTTGCCCGTGCCGCCCTGGCCGCTGTTGCCTTGTGGCGTGCCGCGTCGCGTTCGCTGTCGGACAATGGTCGAAGACTCACGTATGACTCCTGGAGGCAAGAGTAAGGCGCTGCCGATCGAGGGCGCGTCGGTGGTTGGACTTGAACTGAACCTATCCGCAAGGCCGCACCAAAATCAACAGGACAGGTGTGCCCGCGCTAGTCACGCAGGGCTGACAGTTCGTCCCGGACGGCTGTGGCGGCGGCGAGCAGACCCCGCTCAGCGGGACCGGCCTGCAGCACGCCGCGGCTGGTGCTCGCCAGTACTCGGTCAAAGACGGGTCCGAAGGTCGCCTTGATGTCCGACGGCGTGGCGCCCTGGGCTCCGAGCCCCGGCGCCAGGATCGGTCCATTCAGCCGTTGCAGGTTGATGCCCAGCTGTTTCAGGGCGTTGCCGGTGGTGGCACCGACGACAAGTCCGACCGAGCCGAGCGTCCCGCCGTCCCCGCCGCCGTCGTCGTGGTTTTCGGCCGCCGCTGCCCGGACAATACCCTTGGCGACCGAGCCCGGCTCTCCGCGGTGCTGAACGGTGGCGCCCTCCGGATTGGAGGTCAGGGCCAGCACAAACACCCCCCGCCCGGTCTGCCGGGCAAGGTCAAGCGCCGGACGCAGCGACTCAAAGCCCAGGTAGGGGCTTAGCGTGACGGCGTCCGCGGCCAGGGCGGAACCATCGCGCAGCCAGGCGTCGGCGTAGGCAGCCATCGTCGAGCCGATGTCGCCGCGTTTAGCGTCCGCCAACGTCAGGGTTCCGGCTTCCGCCGCGGCGGCGAGAGTCTTTTCCAGCACGGCGATGCCAGCCGATCCGTGCCGCTCAAAGAGCGCCACCTGCGGCTTCAGGACGGCGATTTCGCCGGCCAGCGCCGAAACGACGCGGAGCGAAAAGCTCTCCAATCCGGCTGGCGAATCCTCCAGTCCCCAATCCTTCAGCAGTTGCGGGTGCGGGTCGATGCCGACACAGAGATTTCCCCGGCCGGCCATCGCCTGTTCCAGCCGCGCCCCGAACGGTAGCCGGTCCGCTCCGCTCATTCGGCCGCCGCGGCGAAGGCAGCCGCGAGCTTGGCGGCGTGCTCCTGCAGGGGCGTCACGTTCCACTCGAAAGTGCGCATCGCTTCGATGGCCTGTACGGCAGCACCGAATTCTGCCACCGTCGTGATCACCGGTCGTCCCACCGAGATCCCCGCTGCACGGATCTCGTAGCCATCGCCGCGTGCCTGTCCCCCGGAGGGGGTGTTGAAGATCATGTCCACACCGCCGGCATTGATAATGTCGACGATCGTTCTCTGGCCGTCCTCGCTGCTGCCTTCGGCCACCTTGCGCACGGTCGTCGCCTGGATGCCATTACGGCGCAGGACGTCCGCGGTGCCCCCGGTGGAGAGGATCTCGAAGCCAAGATCGGTCAGCCGCTTGACCGGCATGATGATCGAACGCTTGTCCCGGTTGGCAACGGAGACAAAGATCTTGCCCGACGTCGGCAGCGGGTTGTTCGTGGCGGCCTGGCTTTTGGCGAAGGCAGTGTCGAAGTGCTGGTCGATTCCCATCACCTCGCCGGTGGAACGCATCTCCGGCCCGAGCAGCGAGTCGACGACCGTGCCTTCGGGAGTGCGGAACCGGCTGAACGGCATCACCGCCTCCTTGACGGCAACAGGGGCCTGGGCCGGCAGGCTGCCACCGTCGCCGGTTTCCGGCAACAACTTGTAGACGCTGCGCAGATGCGTGATGCTCACGCCGGTGCCGATCAGCGCCGCCGCCTTGGCCATCTGCACCCCGGTCGCCTTGGAGACGAACGGCACTGTGCGGGAGGCCCGCGGATTTGCTTCAAGCACATAGAGAACATCCGAGGCGAGGGCGAACTGGATATTGATCAGCCCGCGGACTCCGACGCCGGCCGCAATGGCTTCGGTGGCCGTGCGGACCCGCTCGAGGATGTCTGCACCGAGGGTGATCGGGGGCAACACACAGGCGGAGTCGCCGGAATGGATCCCGGCCTCCTCAATGTGCTCCATGATCCCGCCCAGATACAGATCCTTGCCGTCGTAGAGCGCATCGACGTCGATCTCCACCGCGTCCTCCAGGAAGCGGTCGATCAGGACCGGATGCTCTGTGGTGATCTCGGTGGCGTTGGCGATGTACCGGGACAGACTCGGCTCGTCATAGACGATTTCCATACCGCGTCCACCGAGGACATAGGAAGGCCGGACCAGGACCGGGTAGCCGATCTCGTCGGCAATTTTTTTCGATTCCTCGAAGGAGACAGCCGTGCCGTTCTTCGGCGCGATGAGGCCGGCTTGATCCAGCACCCGGCTGAACGCGCCACGGTGTTCGGCCAGGTCAATGGCCTCAGGTGAGGTGCCGAGGATGGGGATGCCGGCGTCGGACAATGCCTGCGCGAGCTTCAGGGGTGTCTGCCCGCCCAGCTGCACAAATACGCCCATCACTCCCCCGGTCCGTTCCTCGGCTGCGATAACCTCCAGTACGTCCTCGAGGGTCAATGGTTCGAAGTAGAGGCGGGAGGAAATGTCGTAGTCGGTGGAGACGGTTTCCGGGTTGCAGTTGACCATTACGGTTTCGTGGCCGGCTTCGCGCAGGGCCATCGACGCGTGCACACAGGAGTAGTCGAATTCGATCCCCTGCCCGATCCGGTTGGGACCGGAGCCGAGGATGATCACCGAGGGCTTCGAGTGCAGTTCCACCTCGTCCTCCTCGTCGTAGGACGAGTAGTGGTACGGGGTGTAGGCCGCGAATTCAGCCGCGCAGGTGTCCACGGTCTTGAAGACCGGGCGTACGCCGAGGGCGTGCCGGACGCCACGGACGACGGCCTCGGGGGTGTGCGTCAAGGCGCCAATCTGCTCGTCAGAGAAGCCGTGCCGCTTGGCGAGACGCAGGATATTCTCGTTCAGCCCTGCGGAGGCCTTGATCTGCGCGGCGACTTCATTGAGCAGCTGCAGCTGGTCCAGGAACCACCGGTCGATCCCGGTGCTCTTGTACAACTCCTCGATGTCAGCCCCGCCCAGCAGCGCCTGCTGCACCTGGGCGAGCCGCTCCGTCGTCGGACGTGCCGCGGCAGCCACCAGATCGGGAACATCGAGTTCATTGACGGAATCGAACCGGAAGGAGGCGCCCTTCTGCTCGAGTGACCGCAGGGCTTTCTGCAGCGCCTCGGTGAAGTTGCGGCCGATTGCCATCGCCTCGCCGACCGACTTCATGGTGGTCGTCAAAGTCGGATCGGCGGCGGGGAACTTCTCGAAGGCAAACCGCGGCACCTTCACGACGACGTAGTCCAGCGTCGGCTCGAAGGAGGCGGGCGTCTGCCGGGTGATGTCGTTCGGGATCTCGTCCAGGGTGTAGCCGAGCGAGAGCTTCGTGGCGATCTTGGCGATCGGAAAACCTGTGGCCTTCGAGGCCAGCGCAGAGGACCGCGAGACACGCGGATTCATTTCAATGACGACGACGCGGCCGGTGTCAGGTTCGATGGCGAATTGAATGTTGCAGCCGCCGGTGTCGACGCCGACCTCGCGGATAACCGCAATGGAAATGTCGCGCAGCCGCTGGTACTCGCGGTCAGTCAGGGTCAGGGCCGGAGCAACGGTGATCGAGTCGCCGGTGTGCACGCCGACCGGGTCAACGTTCTCGATTGAGCAGACGACGACGACGTTGTCATTGGTGTCGCGCATCATCTCCAGTTCGTACTCCTTCCAGCCGAGGATGCTCTCTTCGAGCAGTACCTCGCTGGTCGGGCTGTACTGGATGCCGGCGCCGGCGATGCGGCGAAGATCCTCGGCGTTGTAGGCCAACCCGGAGCCCAATCCGCCCATGGTGAAGGAGGGCCGGACCACCATCGGATAGCCGAGCTCGTCTGCGGCGGAGAAGGCCTCATCGAGCGAATGGACGATGGTGGAGCGTGCCGATTCCGCGCCGCAGCGGGCCACGACCTCCTTGAACTTGAAACGGTCCTCACCCGCCTCGATAGCCTCGACGTTGGCACCAATCAGCGCGACGTTGTACTTGGCCAGCACGCCGTTCTTATCCAACGCGATGGCGGTGTTCAGCGCGGTCTGTCCACCCAGAGTCGGCAACAGCGCATCCGGGCGCTCCTTTTCGATGATCTTCTCGACCACCTCGGGCGTGATTGGCTCCACGTAGGTGGCGTCGGAGAATTCCGGGTCCGTCATGATGGTCGCCGGGTTGGAGTTGACCAGAATGACCCGCAGGCCTTCTTCCTTCAGCACACGCAATGCCTGCGTGCCGGAGTAGTCGAACTCGGCGGCCTGCCCGATAACGATAGGCCCCGAGCCAATGACGAGGACGCTGTTCAGATCGGTTCTCTTAGGCATGGTTCTCCTGGCTGGGCTGGTTGTTGCCCGAATGGTGCTGGTCCGGCTGCGCGCCGTTTGCGCGATTGCCGGCCATCATGTCGATAAAACGGTCAAAGAGGTAGGCGGCGTCGTGCGGTCCGGCAGCGGCTTCGGGATGGTACTGGACCGAGAACGCGGGGATGTCGAGGCAGTTGAGTCCCTCGACGACGTCGTCATTGAGGCAGACGTGGCTCACTTCCACCCGGCCGAATCCTGGTTCTGGCGCCTCGACCGGCCCGTCCAGCGGGGCGTCGACGGCGAAACCGTGGTTCTGGCTGGTGATTTCGACCTTGCCGGTGTGCCGGTCCATCACCGGAACGTTGATGCCGCGGTGCCCGTAACGGAGTTTGTAGGTGCCGAAGCCAAGTGCCCTGCCAAGCAGCTGGTTGCCGAAGCAGATTCCGAAAAAGGGAATCCGTTGGTTGAGGACCTGGCGCAGCAGCTTCACCTGGTGCTCGGCCGTGGCGGGATCGCCAGGCCCGTTGGAGTAGAACACGCCATCCACTTCGAGCGCGTCGATGTCCTCCAGCGTGGCCGTCGCAGGAAGCACGTGCACCCGCACGCCGCGTTCGGCGAGACGCTGCGGCGTCATGGACTTAATGCCCAGGTCGACGGCGGCAATGCTGAATTTCACGTCGCCATCCCAGCCGTTGGCGGACGGCTCGACCACGTACGACCTGTCGATACTGACTTCCTCGGCCAGCCTCGAACCTTCCATCGACTCGCTGGCGGTCACTTCGGCCAGCAGTTGGTCCACCGGCCGGGCTGCCTCCGCTCCCGAGAAAATTCCTGCACGCATTGCACCGCGTTCGCGCAGATGCCGGGTGATGGCACGGGTATCGACGCCCTGGATGCCGACGATGCCCTGATTTCGCAAGTCCTCGTCGAGGCTCATTTCGGAGCGCCAGTTCGATGGCCGGCGGGCGGCATCGCGGACGATGTAGCCGGCCACCCAGATCTGCCGGGATTCGGCGTCGTCGCGGTTGACTCCGGTGTTGCCGATATGCGGTGCCGTCTGCACGACGAGCTGGCGGGCATAGGAGGGATCGGTGATCGTCTCCTGGTACCCGGTCATGCCGGTGGCAAACACCGCCTCGCCGAGGGCGGTTCCGGTGGCGCCGTAGCTGTGTCCGCGGAATGACCGCCCGTCCTCAAGGACCAGCACTGCGCCGGGGGTAATGGTTGCTTGTTCTGTCACTGTCTGTCCTTGATGTCGCCGTTGTGCGGTTCTGTGGGTAGGAGTTCGGCCAGGGCTTCCACCAGCGGTGTCTTCTCCGCTGCGTGCCTGGTCCGGAAGGCCGTGTCGACGCCGCGCCCTGCGAGGTTCCAGCTGAGGACCACGAGGCCTTCCTTTTCGACGAATTTGCCGGCCATGCCGCTCTCGGTACGTACCCGGGTCAGCGCTCCGATTGGAATGAAGACATCCCGGGCGCCGGTACGTCGCAGCAGGACGCCCTGGGCATGGATACTCAAGGCAGCGTTGGATTTTACGCCGAGGCTGTGCACCGCGATGCGGTCCAACCAGTCTCCTTCGGTGGTTGTCACCACGTACTGCCCTTCGACGAGCAGCGACGCCGGTGAGAGTACGGCCGGTGCCGGGGGCAGTTCACCAAACTGCTGCTGCCGCTTGAGCCGGGAGCGCCAGCCAAGACCCACCAGCGCCAGCAGGGCCGCGATGACGCAGATGCTCAGGAGAACGGCGGTTACTCGTTCCATGCCGGAGCTCCTGACCGCGGAGTGCCGAGCTTGCCCTCGAGCACGGTTGGATGGCCGTTGAAGAACGTGGCGACGACGGCGCCGGGCAGTCGCCGTCCCGCGAACGGGCTGTTCCGGCCCTTCGTCGCCATCGTCGAGGGCTCAACCGTCCAGCGGGCGGCCGGATCGATCAAGGTGATGTTGGCGGGCTCCCCCACCTGCAGCGGGCGGCCCTGGTCCTTCAGTTGCCCGATGACGGCCGGCGTCGTCGAGGTTATGCGTGCCACGCCGGACCAGTCCAGCATTCCGGTTTCCACCATGGTTTCCTGCACCACCGACAATGCAGTTTCAAGTCCGGTCATCCCCATCGCGGCCTGCGCCCATTCGCAGTCCTTGGCTTCGGTGGGATGCGGGGCGTGGTCTGTGCCGACGACGTCGATGGTTCCGTCCGCGAGTCCCTGGCGGAGGGCGCGAACATCTTCATCAGTCCGCAGCGGCGGATTCACCTTGTAGACCGGGTCGTAGCTGCGGACCAGTTCGTCCGTCAGCAACAAGTGATGGGGCGTGACCTCGGCGGTGACCTTAATGCCGCGGTCCTTGGCCCAACGGATGATTTCCACCGATCCGGCCGTGGAGACATGGCAGACGTGCAGCCGGGAGTCGACATGCTTGGCCAGCAGGACGTCCCGCGCGATAATCGACTCCTCGGCGACGGCCGGCCAACCGCCGAGGCCAAGCACGGCCGAGACCTCGCCTTCGTTCATCTGGGCGCCTTCGGTCAGGCGGGGCTCCTGCGCGTGCTGGGCGATGACGCCGTCGAACGCCTTGACGTACTCAAGCGCCCGGCGCATCAGCACCGGGTCGGAGACGCAGATGCCGTCGTCGGAAAACACCCGGACCTTTGCGCGGGAATCCGCCATCGCGCCCAGCTCGGCCAGCCGCTCCCCTGCGAGGCCGATAGTGACGGCTCCAACTGGACGGACATCCACCCAGCCGGCCCTTCGGCCCAGGCTGTGTACTTGTTCGACGACGCCGGCAGTGTCGGCGACCGGGGAGCTGTTGGCCATGGCATGCACGGCGGTGAATCCGCCAAGCGCCGCGGCCCTGGTTCCGGTTTCCACCGTTTCGGCGTCCTCGCGTCCGGGTTCACGCACATGCGTGTGCATATCGACCAAACCGGGCAAGGCGACCAGCCCGTCGGCGTCGATGACTTTTGTGCCATTACCGGTGGCCCCGCGGCCGGTCGCTGCGATCCGTCCGTCTTCGATCAGCAGATCCGTACGGCCGGCGCCGGCAAGGTCGGCTCCCTTGATCAGGTAACGGTCTTGCGCTGTCATAGCACCGCGCCTTTCTGTTCAATCGGTGTGCTCTGCTGGTGCGAATCGCCCGCGAGCAGCATGTAGAGGGCGGCCATCCGGACGGAAACGCCATTGCGGACCTGTGCCAGCACCGTGGACCGCTCCGAATCCGCTGCGGCGGAGGAGATTTCCAGGCCGCGGTTCATCGGCCCCGGGTGCATAATCACCGTGGCGGCGCCAGGCTGTTCGCCGAGAGCCCGCAGCCTCCCGTCGTCGAATCCCCATTTGCGCGAATACTCCCGGGTGGAGGGGAAGAAAGCGTCGTTCATCCGTTCGGCCTGCAGGCGCAGCATCATGACCGCGTCGACTCCCTGTCCGAGCGTCTCGTCCAGGTCGTAGCTGATATCGCACGGCCAGCTGGCCGCGCCAACTGGCAGCAGGGTGGGCGGGGCCACCAGAGTGACCTTGGCGCCAAGAGTCTGCAGCAGCCAAAGATTGGAACGGGCAACCCGCGAATGCAGGACGTCCCCGACGATAGCCACCCGCATGCCGGACAGATCCGTACCAGGCGACCGGTGGCCTGCCTGGCGGGACCAGTGATGGCGCAGGGTAAAGGCGTCAAGCAGGGCCTGTGTGGGGTGTTCATGCGTGCCATCGCCGGCATTGATGACGGCGGCGTCGATCCATCCGGAAGTGGCCAGCCGCTGCGGTGCTCCCGATGCCCAGTGCCGGATGACGACTGCGTCGGCGCTCATCGCCTCCAGCGTCTGCGCGGTGTCCTTGAGCGACTCGCCCTTCGAGACCGACGAGCCCTTGGCGGCGAAGTTGATTACGTCCGCGGAGAGCCGTTTCGCCGCGGCCTCAAAGGAGATGCGGGTCCTGGTCGAATCCTCGAAAAAGAGATTGACGACGGTGCGGCCGCGCAGGGCCGGAAGCTTCTTGACTTCGCGTTCCCCAACGGCGGCCATCTCTTCGGCCACATCGAGGATTCCGACGGCGTCCGTGTAGCTGAGATCCTGGGTGGACAGCAGGTGCCTCATAGCCCACCCTCAATCACTACTTCATCCACGCCGGCTCCGTTGGCGGTATCGGTCTCCCGCAGGTGCACCCGCACCTTTTCGGCCGTGGAGGTGGGTAGATTCTTGCCGACATGGTCCGCGCGGATCGGAAGTTCCCGGTGGCCGCGGTCGACGAGCACGGCCAGCCGGACGATGCGCGGGCGTCCCAGATCCACCAGTGCGTCCAGGGCCGAGCGGATAGTCCTGCCGGAGTAGAGCACATCGTCGACCAGAACGACGACCTTGTCGTCGATTCCGCTGGCGGGGAGCTGTGTCGGCATGGGCGAACGCGTCGGATGGCGCTGCAGATCGTCGCGGAACATCGTGACATCGAGCTGGCCGGTGATGGCTGCGGCATCGACACCGGGGTCTGTGACGGCGATCTTAGCGGCCAGACGTTGGGCCAATGGGAAGCCCCTGCGGGGGATGCCGAGTAGAACGAGATCCTTGGATCCCTTGTTGGCTTCGAGGATTTCATGGGCTATACGGGTCAGTGCGCGGTCGATATCCGCGTCAGCAAGAACCACCCGTGCAGACCCGGACCCGGTCCTGGGCATGCTCATTATCCTGCTGCCTCCTTTCCCGCCTCACTGGACGGCCATTAAAGGTTGCTTGCGTTCTAAAAACTACCACAGCGCGCCGATGCTCGGTCACCACCGGCCTCAGGCCAGCAGGCCGGGCTTCAGCTGCTGCAGGCGTCCCAGAAGTCCATTGATGAACGACGGCGACTCATCAGTCGAGAGCATCTTCGACAGCGCGACGGCCTCGCTGACGGCGACACCGTCGGGGATTTCGTCGTTGTACAGCAACTCCCACGTGCCGACGCGGAGGATAACCCGGTCCACAGATGGCATCCGCTGCAGCGACCACCCCTGCGAGTAGGTCTGCAGGAACTCGTCGATCGTTTCCTGCAGCGAGATGACGCCTTCAACCAGGTCGACGGTGTACGGGTTGATTGTCTGGTCGGTCTTCTCCCGCCGGTACCGCAGCACCTCCACCGGTGAAGTCCCGCGCTGCTCAGCCTCAAACAGAATGTCTACGGCCCGGCGCCGGGCCTTGGAACGGGCGCTCACTCGTTGACGCGCCCGAGGTATTCGCCGGTGCGGGTGTCGACCTTGACCTTGGTGCCATTGTCGACGAACAACGGAACACCGATCTGGTAGCCGGTTTCCAGCGTGGCGGGCTTGGTGCCGCCACTGGAGCGGTCCCCCTGCAGGCCGGGCTCGGTGTAGGTGATTTCCAAGGTGACCGACGGTGGCAACTCAATGTAGAGCGGGGCGCCTTCGTGCATGGCAATGTTCACGTTCTGGTTTTCCAGCATGAAGTTGGTGGCATCTCCGACCACGGCCCCGGGCACGAGAACCTGGTCGTAGTCCTGGTTGTCCATGAAGATGAAGTCTTCACCGTCCTGGTACAGGTACTGGTAGTCACGGCGGTCCACGGTGGCCATGTCGATCTTGGTTCCCGCATTGAAGGTCTTGTCCACGACCTTGCCTGAAAGCACGTTCCGCAGCTTCGTCCGAACGAAAGCGCCACCCTTCCCGGGCTTGACGTGCTGGAATTCAATGACGTTCCAGAGCTGACCGTCAAGGTTCAGTACGCTGCCGTTTTTGATGTCGTTGGTTGAAGCCACAGGATCTCTTTCGTCGGGTTCTTTGGATAAAGCGTCAATGGTGGTGAAAAGTCCGCCAGACCATTCTACCGGTACGGCGTGCTCAGCTGGCGATCTCCTGGTACGCGGCAAAAAGCAGCGACGTATCAGGCACCTCAAGCATCCCCGGTTTCGCCAGTCCATCGAGCACCACGAAGCGGAGCAGGTCACCGCGGGCCTTCTTATCCCGCCGCATGCCATCCAGCAGAGTTGCCCAACGGTCACGCCGGTAGGTGACGGGCAATCCGAGCGACTCAAGAATGCTCTTGTGCCGGTCGGCGGTCGCGTCATCGAGCCGCCCCACCATCCGGGACAGCTCGGCGGCGAAGACCAACCCAACTGAGACTGCCGCCCCGTGCCGCCACTGATAGCGTTCGGCCAGTTCGATGGCGTGCGCCAGCGTGTGGCCGTAGTTCAGCATCTCCCTCAGGCCCGATTCCTTCAGGTCCTCGGAGACGACGCCGGCCTTGACGGCGATGGCCCGCTCCACGAGTTCCCGCACCACCGTCGACTCCGGATCAGCCACGGCCTCAGGATCGGCCTCAATGAGGTCCAGGATGGCCGGATCGGCGATAAACCCGCACTTGACGACCTCAGCCATACCGGTCAGCAGTTCGTTCTTCGGCAGGGTCTGCAGCGCGTCGAGATCAGCGAACACCGCAGCCGGTGGATGGAAGGAGCCCACAAGGTTCTTACCTTCGGAGGTATTGATGCCGGTCTTGCCGCCCACCGCCGCATCCACCATGCCGAGCAGAGTGGTAGGCAAATGGATCACTTTGATGCCCCGCAGCCAGGTCGCGGCGACAAACCCGGCAAGGTCCGTCACGGCACCTCCACCGACTGCGACGATGGCATCCGAGCGGGTGAAATCGTTCTGCCCGAGTACCTGCCAGCAGAACGAAGCCACCTGGATGTGCTTGCCCTCCTCGGCGTCGGGGATTTCCGCGGTAACGGCGGTCAGACCGGCAGCGGCAAGGTCTTCACGTACGGCGTCACCGGTGCTCCTGAGCGCCCGGGGATGGATCACCAGGACCCGGCGGACCCGCTCCCCCAGCGCCGGCGGCAGCCGCGGCAACAGGCCATGGCCGATGACGACGTCGTAATTATTCTCAGCGCTGGCACCTGAAACCTTGATGGTGGTTGCGTTCAAGCTCAATGTAGATAATCTCCTTCCAGCAGCTGGCCTTTCAGCCTTTCCGCCAATTCGCGGATGTTCCCGCGTCGTGTATCCAGTGTCACGTCGGCCAACCGTTCATAAACCGGCCGGCGCAGGTCGAAGAGCCGCACCCAGGCCGCCACCGGGTCGTGCGCCAACAATGGCCGGTGGCCCTTGCCGGAAAGCCGCGGCAGCACAGTTGCCAGATCAGTCAACAAATAAACTACGACGGCGGAGGTCTCCAGCAGCTGCGCGGTTCCAGCGTCGAAGACGGCCCCGCCACCGACGGATATCACCGGTCCCGGCCCGTCCGACGGTTCCAGGAGGGTGGCAACGGCAGCAGCTTCCTTTTCCCGGAAGAACCGTTCGCCGTAACGCGAGAACATTTCGGGGATCGGCCCGTAGGCTTTTGTGACTATCCTGTCCGTGTCGGCGAATTCGACCCCCAGCAACGCCGCCAGCTCATGGCCGACGGCGGACTTTCCCGATGCCATGGGGCCGATCAGTACAATCGGCGGATTGTTCATTTACTGCCCGACGAGCCCAGCGCATCGGGGATGTTGTCCAGATAGCTGCGCATATTCCGCTTGGTTTCGGCAATGGAGTCACCGCCGAATTTTTCCACGACTGCCTCCGCCAGCACCAGGGCAACCATGGCTTCAGCGACGACGCCGGCAGCGGGCACGGCGCAAACATCGGAGCGCTGGTGGTGGGCCTTGGCTTCCTCGCCGGTGCTTACATCGATGGTCTTCAACGCCCGGGGCACAGTGGCGATTGGCTTCATCGCGGCACGCACGCGCAAGACCTCGCCGATGCTCATGCCGCCCTCAATGCCACCGGCGCGGTTGCTGGAACGGGCAATCTTGCCCTCGTCGTCCCGGACTATTTCGTCGTGCGCGGCGGACCCGCGACGTGAAGCGGTCAGGAAGCCGTCGCCGACCTCGACGCCCTTTATCGCCTGAATGCCCATGAGGGCTCCGGCGAGCCTCGAGTCAAGCCTGCGGTCCCAGTGAACATAACTTCCCAGTCCGGGAGGGAGGCCATAGGCGAGGACCTCGACGATGCCGCCCAGGGTCTCGCCCTCTTTGTGCGCGGCGTCGACTTCATCGACCATCGCGTTGGAAGTATCCCGGTCGAAACACCGCAGCGGGTCCTCGTCCAGTGCGAGCACATCCGAGGGGTGCGGCAACCGGCTGTTCTCCGGCACTTCGACGGAGGCAAGCGCCACGGTGTGGCTCACCAGTTCTATGTCGAGATATTTCAGCAGTTGTGCGGCAACCGTACCCATGGCCACCCTGGCGGCCGTTTCGCGGGCACTCGCACGTTCCAGCACCGGCCGGGCCTCATCGAAACCGTACTTCTGCATCCCCGTGAAGTCGGCATGGCCGGGCCGGGGGCGGGTCAGCGGCGCATTGCGGGCCATTGATGCCAGTTCTTCCGGATCCACTGGATCGGAGGCCATGATTTTTTCCCACTTGGGCCATTCGGTGTTGCCCACCTCAATGGCCACCGGTCCGCCCTGGGTCAGCCCATGCCGTACGCCGCCAATAATGCGGACCTGGTCCTGCTCGAATTTCATCCTGGCGCCGCGTCCGTAGCCGAGGCGACGCCGCGCCAGAGCGTCCTGGATCCGGGCGGTGGTCAGTTCCACCCCGGCGGGTACACCTTCAAGAATTCCTACCAGCGCAGGACCATGGGATTCGCCTGCCGTCAACCATCGCAACATAGAAACTATCCTGCCATGTCCGGTAACTGTCGACCGCGTCGGGGCAATCCCACTGCGTCACACATGGCGTTTATGACACCGGGTTCGTCGCGGAATTGTGCGCCGGTGAACAGGCGGACCTGCTCGAGACCCTGGTACAGCAGCATTTCGAGTCCGGGAACGATCTTCCCCCCGCGGCGCTCCCACGCCGCTGCAAGGGCACTCGGCCACGGATCGTAAGCGACATCCAACAGCACGCCGGCGTCCCCGTCTCCGTCTTTATCCGTCGCTCCGGCCATGGCGGGATCGGCCAAGGCGGGATCGGCCATGGCGGGACCGGCCAGCGCAGGATCGGCCAAGGCGGGACCGGCCAGCACCGGATCGGCTGCGAGTTCATCGCCGGCCCGCGGAGGAAGTGTGGATACCACCAAGCGGCTTTGCCGCACTACTGCGGCGCTGTCCCGCAGCGGCACGACGGTGACGGACAGACCGAACCGTTCAGCCAGCGCAACGGTCTCCGTGGCCCGCGACGGCGTACGGACACACAGGGTCAGGTCGGTGACCCCGATGTCGGCAAGAGCGGCCGCCGCTGCCAGCGACGTTCCTCCGGCGCCTAGGATGACCGCACTCGTCTCGCCTGTTCCACCGGCATGGGCAATAGCCCGGACTATTCCGACGACATCGGTGTTATGACCGGTCAGATGCGTTGTTCCCGGCATTGATCCCACGTTCGCCTGCGTACGCCCGTCTGACCCGTCGTCGGGCCCGTCGGCATCCGCGGTGAGTCGACCGCCGTCGAACGTGACGGTATTGAGCACCTGCAGCACCGCTGCGGCGCCGGCAAGTTCGTCCACCTGTGCCACCATCGCCGCCTTGAGCGGCATCGTGACGGACAATCCAGCCCAGCCGGTTTCCGACCGGACACCGGCCATGAATGCAGGCAGCCGGTCCTCGGTGACATCGATGGCGTCATAGCGGATGTCGAGCCCAAGGTGCTGGTACGCGGCATTGTGCAGTGCGGGTGACTTGGAATGGCCAATCGGTGATCCAAGTACAGCCGCCCGTGCCGGCAGACCCACCGGTTACTGACACCTGCCCGGGTTGTCGCTGCACCACTGCTGGTACTGGTTCACATTTGCCACATGTTCGGCATGGCGCTCTGCATAGAGCGTCTCCCCCGTATCGAGGTTCACCGTGACCCAGTAGTAGTAGGGGTTGTCCTGGGGATCGGCAGCGGCCTTGATGGCGGGCAGCAGCGGTGATCCGATTGGCCCGATCGGGAGGCCGGGATTCGCATACGTGTTGTACGGATTCGAGGTGTCGTTCTTCTCCTCGGCTGTCAGTTCGTAACTCTTCCGGCCGAGTCCGTACGTGACGGTGGCATCGGACTGGATGAACCGGCCGATTTCACTGATTGGCTCGTTCAGCCGATTGGCGATGGCACCGGCAATTTCGGGATAGTCTTCCGGACTGCCCTCGGCCTCGATAATGCTGGCGATGGTGAGGATGCGGTACTGTTTGTCGGCACCTTCGACGCCTGCCTTTTCCAGATTGGAGAAGGTCTTATCCACCAGCATTTGGACAATCTCGGTGGCATTGGCATCCAGCGGGAAACGGTACTGTCCTGGAGAGAGGTATCCCTCAAGGTTGGGTGCCTGCTTCGGGATACCGAACTGTGTCGGATCCTCCGCGAGCTCCTCGAAGTCCTCCAGCGGAACTCCGGAGGACTTGGAGAGAATCTCGAACACTTCAGACTGCCGGAGTCCTTGATTCACCGCGGCGTAATGGACGGCAGTCTCGTCGGTATTCAACAAGGCCGCGACGGCGTCCTCGGAGGTCATCTTCTCTTTCATTTCATACGTGCCGGGCTGGATCAGGTTTCCGCTGTCGTCGGCCTGCAATGCGGACATGAACGCTCCAGTGCTTGCAACGACGCCGCTATTGACAAGGTTCTGCGCGATGGTGATCGTTGCCGCGCCCTGCTCGACGTCGACAGTCACGGAACCAGTCCCCGGACCCGGGTAATCCGCAAGTGGATCCTCACCGCCTGCGAAGAACGGGCTGACAAAAGAGACGGCAAAGACGACGACGGCGGCGAACAGCGCCAGTGCCAGCGCCATGACGATAGTCTTCCGGCGTCGTCGATTACGCCGCTGTTGACGTTGGGGACGCTGTGCCCGGCGGGAGCTCAGCGGAACGTGTTCCTCGTTGTACTCATAGTGGTACTCGTAGGGCTCCGGAAAATCATTCCGATGCTCAGTCGAGGAACGATCCGGATATACAGAACTCACTGATCGTCTCCTTCCCGCCTCACAGGGTGCATAGGACTCTTTGGCTGCTCTGCCATCGGGTCAGTTGGACCGGCGGAATCGCTTGCCTCACCGGTGCTCACCACGACCCCCACGTCCATGCTGAGTGACCGCTGCATATCGATGGCATGTTGAAGTATGCCAACCGCAGCTGCCTGATCTACTACTTTACGGTGTTTTCGCCCCGATACACCAGCCTCATACAGTGACCTGTGTGCACTGACGGTACTCAACCGTTCATCAATCAGTCGTACTTCAATCTGCGCTGACGCCCGTTCCAAGTGTTGGACCAGGAGCAGCGCATAGTCCCGGGCCATCCGGGCGGATGCGGTCTCGCCGCCCTTCAACGTCTGCGGAAGACCAACGAAAATCTGCACCGCCCCACGTTCCTCGGCTTCGCGCACGATCACCCGTACGTCCGAGTTTTTCTTCGCGTCGCGTTTGAGGGTCTTCACCGGGGTGGCAAGCACCCCGTGCGCATCGCAACTGGCAAGGCCCACGCGCACGAGGCCAACATCGACCCCGAGCTTGACGCCCTGACGGTAACCGCTCCCGCTGTTCACGGGACGCCTAACTTCGCTTTGCGACAGCATCGTTGATTGCGGACAGTGCCTCGTCAATGCGCTGCACATCAGAACCACCGCCCTGGGCAATATCGTCCTTGCCGCCGCCGCCGCCGCCAAGAACCCCGGCGGAGAGTTTAACCAGCGCACCGGCTTTGACACCCGTCTCCCGGGCCGCTTCGTTGGTGGCGACCAGAATCAACGGACGGGAGTTGGCCACACCTGCCACGGCCACCATGGAGGCGTCCGATCCCAACCTGTTGCGCAGGTCCAGTGCCAACGACCTCAGATCGTCGGCACCGCCCACCTCGCCGGCGTTATGTGACAGCACGCGCACGCCGCCAATGTCCTTCGCCGCCGAGAGCAGCGACGCGGCGGAAGCAGCGAGCTGTTCCTTGCGCAGCCGTTCCAGTTCCTTTTCCGCCGTCTTGAGCTTGGTCAAAGTCGCGGAAATCCGTTCGGGCAGCTGCACCGAAGGGACTTTGAGCATGTCCGACAACTCTGTCACCAGAGCACGTTCAGCGGCCAGATGACGGAAGGCCTCCATGCCGACGAATGCCTCGACCCGGCGGTTGCCCGATCCGACAGACTGCTCACCCAGCAAGGTAAGACTACCGATCTGTGAGGTGGATCCAACGTGGGTTCCACCACATAGTTCGCGTGACCAGGCACCGTCGATTTCGACGACGCGCACCTTGTCGCCGTACGCTTCGCCAAACAGCGCGGTGGCACCGAGCTCCTTGGCCTTGTCCAGCGGCATGACTTTTGTCTCGACTTGGAAGTCGTTCCGGATGGCGAGGTTGGACACTTCTTCGATCTCGCTGCGCGCCGCCGGGCTCAATCCCTCGCCCCAGGCGAAGTCGAAGCGGAGATAACCGGCCTTGTTGAAGGAGCCGCGCTGCAGCGCTTCAGGCCCGAGGATCTGGTGCAGCGCAGCGTGCACAATATGCGTTCCGGAATGGGCCTGTTCGGCAGATTGCCGGCGCTGGGCGTCGACCGTGGCAAGCGCACGCGCTCCGACGGCCACTTCCCCTTCACGTACGACGCCCTTGTGCACGATCAAGCCCTTGACGGGGCTCTGGACGTCAAGAACCTCGACGGCGAAGCCGTTGCCGGTGATCATGCCGACGTCGGCAGCCTGACCGCCCGCCTCGGCGTAGAACGGCGTGGCATCCAGGACCAGTTCGACTTCCTGGCCCTCCTTGGCCGCCGGGATATTGGCACCAGCGGTGATAATGCCGCGCACTGTGGATTCCGTGACCAGTTCGTCATAGCCGGTGAAGGCCGTGTCCCCGGCAGCAAGCAGTTCGCTGAAAACAGATAGATCCGCATGCCCGAGCTTTTTCTGGCGCGAGTCAGCCTGGGCACGTTCGCGCTGTTCGGTCATCAGCGCCCGGAAGCCGGCCTCGTCCACCTGGACGCCTGCTTCCGCAGCCATTTCCAGTGTCAGGTCGATCGGGAAGCCATAGGTGTCATGCAGAGCGAAAGCGTCGGCGCCGGACAGCGGAGTTCCGTCGGACTTCGAACCGGTGACCGCCTCTTCAAGCCGTGCAGTTCCCGAAGCAATAGTGCGCAGGAATGCCTTTTCTTCGGCGTAGGCGATCCGGCTGATCCGTTCGAAGTCGGCTTCCACCTCCGGGTAGGTCTTCTTCATGGCGTCGCGTGAAACCGGCAACAGGTCCGGCAGGCAGGCTTTTTCGACGCCGAGCAACCGCATGGCGCGGACGGCCCGCCGGATCAGACGGCGCAGCACATAGCCGCGGCCTTCGTTCGAGGGCGTCACGCCGTCGGATATCAGCATCAGGGAGGACCGGATGTGGTCGGCGACTACACGCATCCGCACATCGTCGACATGGTGCGGATCGTCGTCGGACTCGGCGCTGGTGTATTCCTTGCCTGAGAGTGCGGCAGCCGCATCGAGAACCGGCCGGACCTGGTCAGTCTCGTACATGTTCTCGACGCCCTGCAGAATCATCGCCAGGCGTTCCATGCCGAGTCCGGTGTCAATGTTCTTGCTCGGCAGTTCGCCGAGAATTTCGAAGTTGTCCTTGCCTGTGCCCTCGCCGCGCTTGTACTGCATGAAGACGAGGTTCCAAATCTCAATGTAACGGTCGTCATCGGCAGCAGGACCGCCTTCGATCCCGTATGCGGGACCCCGGTCATAGAAAATCTCTGAACAGGGCCCTGCCGGCCCGGGCTGGCCGGTGGACCAGTAATTGTCAGCCTGTCCCATTTTCTGAATGCGTTCGGCCGGAACACCGACCTCGTCGCGCCAGATCCGCAGTGCCTCGTCGTCGTCCTGATACACGGTGATCCACAACCGCTCGGCAGGAAGGCCGAAGCCGCCGTCGTCGATGTTTTTGGTCAACAGCTCCCAGGCCATTGCGACGGCTTCTTCCTTGAAATAGTCGCCGAAGGAGAAATTCCCGCACATCTGGAAGAAAGTACCGTGCCTGGCAGTCTTGCCGACTTCTTCGATGTCGCCGGTGCGGATGCACTTTTGCACGCTCACTGCCCGGTCATACGGAGGTGTTTCCCTCGCTGTCAGGTAGGGAATGAACGGCACCATGCCCGCCACGGTGAACAACAACGACGGGTCATTGGAAACGAGCGAGGCTGAGGGCACCACGGTGTGTCCCCGCTCGCTGAAGTAGTTATTCCAGCGCCGTGCAATCTCGTGGGACTTCATGAATCAATAAACCTTCCGGTTATACCGAGGCGCCCGCGATCGGGGCACCGAAAATCTACTGGCGGACGCCGGCCCTTGTGTCCGTATCGATGCCGAGGGCGATGCGCAGGTCCGCTTCGCGCTGGGTCATGCCTTCGCGGAGAGCCTCGGCGAAACCGGCAATGCTGTCGGACAGTGAACCGACCTTGCGGTTAAGTCCTTCCGGCCCGAAATTCTCTTTGGCCTCGGAAACCTTACGCACGGCGAGAACGCCAATGGTGACGCCGATACCAACCCAGATCAACCGCTTGGTCATGATGACCCTCCTATACTCGAGCTTCCAGCCACTAGGGGCCCTGGCGACGTGCTGCGCCGGTTATTTGCTGCGCCGGGGCGCGTGCTTACCGCGTCCGCCGAACGCCGAACGAACGCCGTAGGAAAATGCTGCAACCTTGATCAGCGGCGCCCCGAGAGTCGCGGCCACTAATGAGGACAGGGCGGAGATGTTGGCGGAGGCGTCGGAGACGTTGTTGGTGATTCCGTCCACTTTCCGCAGTTGCGAATTCGTGGTGGAAACGGTGGTGGTGACTTCGTCGATAAGCGGAGTGGTCCCCTCGCTGACCGAGCGGATAGTCACCCGCAATTCGTCAAAGACCTTGCCGAGTTTTAGTACCGGAATTGCCAGCAGGGCAACGAGGATGGCAAAAACTCCGGCAGCGATGAGGCCGGCAATATCTCCACCAGACATAGTGGGCTGCTCCTTGAATTGTGTGACGGTTCGCCAGCCAGGAAGGGGTCAGTATTACTGACCCAAGCTGGTCCGCTTTGTACCTTACCTACTCAACAGCCCGCGGCGCTTGCCGCGGGCTGTTGAACAGTGGTCCCGGTGCGGCGGGCAACCGTCCCGAAAGGGTCGCTGCCTCCGCCGCACCGTTCACTGAGCGCTGAACTGCTTAGCGTGCGTAGTACTCCACCACGAGCTGCTCTTCACAGGTGACGGGAACCTCGCTGCGCTTGGGGCGGCGGACCAAACGGGCCTGCAGCTTCTCAAGCTGAACGTCGAGGTAACCCGGTACAGCCGGCAGAACGTCGCGGTGTGCACCGGCGGCGGCAACCTGCAGCGGAGTCATCTTCTCGCTGCGTGGATGTACGTGGATGAGCTGGCCTTCGGTGACGCGGTAGGACGGGCGGTCCACGCGTGCACCGTCAACCATGATGTGGCGGTGTACCACGAGCTGGCGTGCCTGGGCGCTGGTGCGGGCAAAGCCAGCACGCAGTACCAGGGCATCGAGACGCATCTCGAGCAGCTCAACCAGATTTTCACCGGTCAATCCATGTGTCCGGCGGGCTTCCTCGAAGACACGAGTCATCTGTGCTTCGCGGATACCGTACTGGGCACGCAGGCGCTGCTTTTCACGCAGACGAACTGCGTAGTCGCTGTCCTGCTTGCGGCGCGCGCGGCCATGCTCACCCGGCGGGTAAGGACGGCGCTCGAAGTACTTGGCGGCCTTAGGAGTCAGAGCCAGGCCGAGGGCCCGGGAGGCCCGCGCTTGGCGGCGGGCACGTGCTTGTGCAGTCACGTTGTCCTTCCATATATACTGTTAGTAGAGGTTAGGCTAGCCTCACCAACTAAACCTGTTTGGAAAGCCACGGCGCGGACGCCGCGGTTTACCTTTCAGGCCAGTCAGTTCCCTTTATGGCTCTACACCGCAGGGGAACGGTTCGAGGAGCAGATGCCCGTCGGAAGCCCCGCAAAGGAGGACAGCCAAATGGAACACCGGCAACCGAGTGCCGCTGAGGTAGCGCGTACATTATTGACCGGAGTTGGCACCGCCACGCTCAAGTCAGCCGCTACCCGAGGTGCCGTGCCAGTGCTTCATGCCGAAACCGCGGCAGGAGCGTTCATCTTGGTTGGGGATGGACACACCCTCGCCGCACTTGGTCTGGACTCACCAGTCAACGACCTATTGTATCGTGAAATCGCTCAGCCCTGCGACACGGCTGCCGAGTTCGGCCCCCATTCCGTTGTCCGTTACCCCGTCTCCTTGACCGTTTCCTCGATGGCGCCCGTAGCCGACTTGAACGTCGAACGTGGTTCGGCCGCTCTCGAGGGAACATTGACACCGTTGCCTGCCAACGCCGTTCCAGCTGCCCTGCAGGCGATGTGCTCCGGAATCCCGCTCGCTGAAGTGCTGGGATACCGTCCTGATGTACGGCTGTTCAGCTTCGCTCCGGAAAATGCAGTCGTCTCGAACGGCACGGGACGTCATGACGTGGCGCTGGCCGATCTGCAGAACTGCACTTCGGATCCCCTTGCTGGTTGCGAAGGACCTCTGTTGTCTGCGGTGGAACATGAAACCGCACCATATTTGCTGGGGCTGGTGCGCGGGTTCGATTCTGTCATCGACTCTGAGTCTCTGGGCTTTGGATCACTGAGCACTGTGGAATCCGTGCGCGTGATCGGTATTGACCAATACGGTCTCGACTTGCACTGCACCTGGGATGCCACGAACTGCATCTGGCGCGCATTACAGCCCGATAGCGGCACTTCGGGAGGTTGCCCGGGCCGCAGGACCGGTCACAACGACGGCGCCGCCGCCTGCCACAGTGCTTCGGCCAGAATACGCATTTCGTTTGCGCAGACAGCACGTACACCGGAAGCGGCAATGCAGGAGATCCGCGCATTGGCCGGTGCTGAGGCAGCAGTTTTATAGCGGCGTGAAGCTCCGGTAATGAGCCTCAACCGCCGCGGATAATCCGGCGCAGCTTCTCCAGCCGAGCCGCAACTTCGCGTTCGGCACCGAATTCGGTCGGCTGGTAATAGTCCCGGCCGACCAAGTCGTCCGGCGCATATTGCTGATTGGCAACACCGTGCGGCTCGTCATGGGCATATTTGTACCCTTTTCCATGTCCGAGTTGCTTCGAACCGGGATAGTGCGCGTCACGAAGATGCGCGGGAATCATCGTCCCCTTTCCAGCCCGGATGTCAGCAATGGCGGCATTGAGCCCCATGTATGCGGCATTGGATTTTGGCGCCGTCGCCAGATGGACCACAGCCTCCGCCAGCACGATCCTTGCCTCGGGCATCCCGATCAACTGCACGGCCTGTGCTGCCGCAACCGCGGTCTGCAGCGCCGTCGGATCTGCCATGCCAATGTCTTCCGAGGCCGAAATCACGACCCTTCTGGCGATGAACCGCGGGTCCTCCCCCGCTTCCAGCATGCGGGCCAAGTAGTGCAGCGAAGCGTCTACATCCGAGCCTCGAATGGATTTGATGAAAGCACTGGCCACGTCGTAATGCTGATCGCCTGCCCGATCGTAGCGGACGGCCGCGGCATCCAGAGCCTGTTCCGCATGTACCAGTTCGACTGGAACCGGCTCCGGTGCAGCATCGTCGCCCACAGGCTCGCTCAGTGCGATCCCGGCAGCTGCTTCCAATGCCGTCAGCCCGCGCCGCGCATCGCCGGCTGCAAGCCGCACCAGATGATCCATGGCGGTCGCGGTAACACTGACCCGCCCGGCAAGACCACGCTCGTCCTCGACAGCCTTGATGAGCAGCGCCTCGATATCCGTGGAGGTCAATGGCTGCAAGGTCAGCATCAGGGAACGCGACAACAGCGGAGCCACCACAGAAAAGGAAGGATTCTCCGTAGTGGCCGCGACGAGAACCACCCAGCCGTTCTCCACTCCGGGCAGCAACGCGTCTTGCTGGGCCTTGTTGAACCGGTGAATTTCATCAAGGAACAGGACCGTAGTCATCCGGTGCAGATCACGCGCAGTCAACGCATCGTCCATGACCCGCCTGACGTCTTTGACGCCGGAGGTGATTGCCGACAATTCCACGAACTTGCGCCCGGGGCCGCGGGCGATCACGTGGGCAAGAGTCGTCTTGCCGGTACCAGGCGGCCCCCAGAGAATTACCGACGTCGGACCCGCCGGACCACTTTGCCCGGCGCCGGCTGCCAGCGCACGCAGCGGTGAACCCGAGCCGAGGAGATGTTGCTGGCCAACGACGTCGTCGAGGTTCCTGGGCCGCATCCGTACCGCTAGTGGACTGCGCGGCCTGTCGGAACCACCAGTGCCACTATGGGCATTCCCGGCGTCATCTGATAGTTCATCCGGATCATCACTCCGCTGGTCAAAAAGATCGCTCACGTTCACAGGCTACTGCCTGAAAGTCGGTCAGGAAGACCGTTGAGAAATGACCGCTGGCAGGATTCGGGCGGGACTACAGTGAGGACGTGGACGGCCGTCAGTAAAACCAGGAGGAAAGTCAGTGGGCAGCAGAAGCACTTCAGTTCCACCGGAACGTTTGGTGGGTTGGCTGCAGCGCTTTGAAGCAAGTCACGGCAAGGTGGCGGCGAGACGCATTGACGAAGGGGTGGCGCTGATGGCGGGAGATGGAGCATCAGCGTGGGTCGATCTCTCGGAAGTCCAGCCAGCGGAGTTCATCCATAATCTGCTTCCGCAGGACGGTGACGAACCCATCAATGCCGCTGACGCCATAGCGGAATTGGCCCGTGCAGCGGCAGTGGATGGCAAGACTGGAGTAATACTGCTGCGCCGGGGTGGTTATGCAGAAGGTGTGGTGGAGGCCGGCCGGTTGATCGCATCGAAGACTGGCACCAGGTACGTCCAGTCGCGCACCGCTGCCGGTGGCTGGTCCCAGCAACGCTTCGCCCGACGGAGGGCCAACCAAGCCAGCGGCCTCGTGGAGGTCGCGGCGGAGCAGGCAGCGAGAGTGATTTCCAGAGCGGAGGTGCGTCAATTGGCTTACGGCGGCGATAGGGCGCTTTGCGCCGAGCTGATGCAGCACCGGCTGATGGCGCCGCTTGCTTCGCTGCCGCGTCTGCCGTTCCTGGATGTTCCCGATCCCCGTCTCCAGATCCTGCAGCGTGTTGCGTTGAATCTGAATTCCTTTCCGATCACCGTTACGGATGCTTAGTCCGGGCATGCAGGTTCCGCCCGCCGGGTCTTTCCACGTTGCGGACTCGCGTGTGTGGCAGGAATGACTGCGGCTGAGTCTGGTTTCGTTTGTTCTGTTGTGGTGCCTGGTGGCGGTGGGGCGGTTGATTGATAGGCGTGCCCGGTTGGTGTGGTGAGCCGGACGGTGTGCCTTGGTCCGGGAATCGTCTCGGTCCTGAAACCGGGTGTTTCCTTCGCAAGATTGCACCGTTCGCACAAGCCCTGCGCGTTGTCTGCACTGGTTGGTCCGCCATGGCGATAGGCGGTGATGTGGTCGATGTGCCGAATCGGTGCGTCGCACCAAGGGGTGCGGCAGGTCTGGTCCCTGTTGATCAGCAGCCGCCTCAGCCCGGCGGGGAAGAGCCTGGCAGCCGAATCCATTCCGACGATCCGGCCGGTGCCGGGGGCGGTATAGAGCCGGCGGACCCATACCCTGCCGCCGTCTGCCGGATCGGGCTCAGGGTCAGGCTCAAATTCCTGGGCGGGGCCGGCGCATCGATTATGTCTGTTGGCGTGATCGCCGTTCAGTTCATTGCCGCCATTGCCGCCATTGCCGCCATTGCCGCCGCGGTCGCCGCGGGTGTTGGTGTCCGGACCGCGAATGAGGTTCCTGGCCCAGCCGGCCGGTACGGTTCCGTAGCCGTGCAGGTACGCCGGCTCGTTGTCGCCGGCGAACAGGGTCCGGTCGGTGATGATCAGCTGCACCTCAATATCCGGCTCCCGCACCGCCTTCCCTGCGCTGTCAGAGCCTCCTCCCGGCGGTCCGGGCTGTTCCTGCTTTCGGTGCGAGTGGGGCCCGTCCTGGCCATGCCGGCACTGTCCATCCGGGCTGGTGGCGGTGGTGGGGCTGGGGTTGAGGATGCGGTCCACGAGGGTGTCGGCCATGATCTGGCCCTTTCCCCGCGGGTCGCCGCCGGCGCGGGCCGTATCCGCGGCGCGGGTCAGCGCGGCCTGGACTGCAACGCCGTGAGCGACCGGCAGGAGGCCGGTCACGTAGGTCATCGTGTCCGGGGCCGGCCGGCAGGTCACGGTCCGTTCCGTATGGGCCTTCGCGGCACGGCGCACCACCGACGCCGGATCCAGCGCACAGGCATGTTTCTTCGCCTCGGCGGTCAGTCTTTTATCTCCGAGCCCCTCGAGCTTCTCCGGATCCGCGGCCATGATCTCATCGACCCGGGCACGGTCGGCCACCTCGAGGCAAGCGGTTTCCTTCACCAGGATCGTCGCCCGCCACTCACTGAGGACACCGGCGGTCAGGGCCTTGAGGGTATGGGGCATCTCCGCCACCAGGGCCTTCGCCAGGCCCAGGTGCCGGTTCCCGCTGGCCGGACTGTCCCGCCGGGCCAACCCAATCTGCGCGGCGACCCCCTCACCGGGCCTATCGGCCTTGGCGCGCGTCTGCTGCTGCGTCTTCCGGGAGGCATCGAAGGCGGCCGTAGCGCGGGCCTGCGCCGCTGCCGCCGCGGCCTTCACATCCTCCAACGCCCGGATCCGGTCAATCAACTCCCCGTCAGCAACATCCAGGTCCAGGCCCTCCAGCGAGGAAAGGAAATCCGCCGTAAACGGCCCCGCCGCCGACGACAACGAGGCAGAGACCAGTGCCACGGAACCGGACACAGTGCGCTTCCCGACAGCCTCATCCGTGGGCTGCTTCCGCTCCTGCTGAACTAATGAATCGAACATGTATTCGACAATATCGGCAGCACGCCCGCCACTCCACCGGCACAACCACCAATGTGGACAACCAACCCCATACCAGCCCCTGTGGAGGACAAGACACCACCTAGAGGAAGACAGGTTCCGGGATAAGAAGGACGGGACAGCGAGCCCGGAATAGAAAGGATCAGAGCCATCGCATGGAGTACGCGCGGGCAAGAACTCCACGAACGGGAGGAGTCAGCAGGGCTTGAAGCAGCAGGTCACGGGCTCGAAGGCCAAAACCGCTCACGGGACGCCCCATTGCCATGTTGATCCTGGCCATATTGGCCGCAACCGTGGCGGAACGCATCCGTCGCTGTTCAAAACGCGCCAATGCTAACTCATCGGGATTTCCCGTCCGGGCAGCCTCGATCAGGATGGGCGCCAGAGCGGCCGCATCGAGCCAGCCAAGGTTCATCCCCTGCCCGCCGATGGGACTGACTTGGTGCGCTGCGTCTCCCACGAGGATTGTTCGTGCTGCAACCATCCGGTCCGCTGGCTGGGTCCGTACACCGAAACCACTGATCATAGTATTGCCGGCCGGATCCACTGCAATTCCAGTCCGCTCCTCGATCAGGTCCGAAAGTTCCTTCGCCGTGGGTGTCTCGTACGGACGGTCCGAGTGGACAACCCAGCGGCGCAGGCCGCCTGGCAGAGGAAAAGATTCGACGACTCCGCCTGGCTCCAGCCAAATTACCGCAGCGGTGCCATCTTCGGTCGTATCGGTGAAATCCCCCATCAAATAGGTGTCCCGGTGCAGGCGCCTGCGCACTCCAATACCCGCCGCGCCACGGACGAAACTGCTGCCGCCGTCTGCCCCAACAACCACCCGGGCCCTGACCTCGTCAGTTCCGGAAGCGGTCCGCGCGCGAAGACGAACGAAGTCGCCTTCATCTTTGAGTCCTTCTACGTCGACTCCCCTGCGCAGGGCGCCGGGACGTATTTCGTCCAACCGCCCGGCCAACAAGGCTTCGGTACGGTGTTGCGGCAGTGAAACGATATAGGGATGCCGGTCAGAAACGGCGTTGAAGGCCAAGCCGCCGAAGGTACGGCCCTCGCTTCTAAGGAACCCGCGATCGATCCTGACACCTTCGGCGAGGATGGATGGGGTGACACCGATGCGGTCGAACGACTCCAGTGCCGGCGGATGGATGCCGATCGCCCGGGAATGCTCCACCAGAGCCGCCCGCCGTTCCAGGATCTGGACATCAAGCCCGCCGTGGGCCAACAAGGCCCCCAAATAGACGCCGACCGGTCCACCGCCGACCACCACCGCATCAAGAAGCTTCGATGCCACCTCCCCCTCACCCCTCTCGGGATGGACTGACGGTGCGCTGCCCGACGTCGAAAATCAGCAGATTCCGGTACGGGACTTGATGCTCGACACGCCAACCTTGTGGTGCCTCCGCAATCAGTTCAGCCTGCGTGTAGCTGCGGCGAATCGACGTCAGGCCATCTTCCCGGATGAATGAGTTGTGGAAGAACGGCCGCGTTCCGGCCGAGAATAAGGCGTAGGCCAAACGGCTCCGCTCGATGTCGGCATGGATGGACCTTGCCCGGCAAAGTTGTTCGCTATCGGCCAGCAGGCCTTGCAGTTCGGCGCTGGTCAGGTGGTGCAGCATAAAGTTGGAAACCACGACGTCGAACGCCGCACCTTCACGCACCAAGTCATGGCTATAAGCGGTGCGGAAGGAAACGCCGTCGACGGCGGGTTGTGCCATGGCGTAGGCGTGCGCCCGCTCGTCCGGATCGGCACCGAGTACGGTGATCTGGAAGCCGTCCCGCTGTGCCCAGCGGGCCAGTGCACGGGTGATGTCTCCGCCGCCGGATCCGATGTCGGCGATGGAGTTAGTCCGGTCCCTGTGCAGCAACGGGCGGATCCGGGAACGGTAAATCCGGTACCATCCGGCGATCGCGGCATTGACGTATTTGAACTGGTGATACGTCCGGGTGAGCATTACGGGGTCTGCAGCAGGGTCGTCCATGCGCTCCTGCCCGTTGGTCAGCCGCTGGTCCAGCCGCGGAGGCCACGGAGCAGGCGCGATCAATGGACGTCCGGGGAGAGTTTGGTCATCAGTGATGTTTCCACCGTCAGACCTGGACCAAAAGCCATGGCGCAGACCCGTTCTTCCGATTCGGTGGAAGGATTTTCGAGGACGTGCTTAAGCACGAACAGGATGGTCGCGCTGCTCATGTTCCCGTATTGGCGCAATGTTTCCCGCGATGGCGTCAGCTGGTCAGGTCGAAGCTCGAGTTTGGATTCCACCTTGTCCAGAATGCTGCGGCCGCCAGGATGAATGGCCCACCGTTGGATTTCTTTGTACGGGCGTTCTGCGAGTTCAGGCTCACGGGCCAACAGCGGCTCCAGCGCCCCGCGGATGTGCTCGTCAATGATCTTGGGAACGTAGCTGCTCAGCACCATTTCGAAGCCCTCGTCGCCGATCTTCCAGGCCATGTCATCTTCGCCGACGGGTGTCAGGGACGTGTCGAAATGGTCAAGCCGCAAGGCCGTCGCCTCCGGACCTGGTTCCTGTGCCGTGACGATGGCCGCCGCCGCGCCGTCACCGAATACGGAGGAGGCAATAATCTGGTCCGGGTCGTTCGACGAGCGGACATGCAGCGAACAGAGCTCGGCGCTGACCACGAGGACGACGGCATCGGGTTCGGCCTCGCAGAATGCCTTCGCTGCCCGCAAGGCGGGGAAAGATGCGTAGCATCCCATAAAGCCCAGATGATAACGCTGCACGTGCGGATTCAGGTCGAGTGCCCGGACAATCTTGTAATCCGGACCGGGTTGGTAGAAACCGGTGCAGGAGACGGTGACAACGTGCGTAATGTCTTTCGGTCCGATTCCCTCTGACGCCGACAGCACCTTGGCAGCGGCATCGACATAGAGTTTGGTCGCCGCTTCGATATAAAGCTCGTTGCGCACCCGCGTGCCGGGCATCAGGAGCCGCCCCTCAGCCCGCTCGTAGAAGTCCGAGGTGCCGCCGTCGTCGACAGTGTCCAATCCCTCTATTACCGTGTAGCGGCGGTCGATCCCTGACTGGTCGAAGGCCGCGTGCAGCAACCGCCCTCCCAACCGGGTTATACCCGGCTGGGAGGCGAAGCGGTCCCGTGTTACCCACTGCTCCAACACCGTGGGCGGCAAGGAAGTTTCTATGGCTCGCAGGAAAACCGACATGTGTTCATCTAAGCATGCTGACTATACCGCGCGGAACAAATTGACCATTCCGCACGGCCTTTGGCGCGCGTATGCTGATGCCATGAACGACACCCGGATACGGCTTGCCCCGGCCACTTCCGTACCACTGGATGATCTGACCCGTCTCTACGCGGCTGTGGGCTGGACTGCGTACACCAAAGCACCTGAGTCGCTGGCTGCCGCCATCGGAGGATCCTCATTCGTCATCACGGCACGCCTGGATGGACAGTTGATCGGGTTGGCACGCGCCGTCTCGGACAACGCCACGATCTGCTACATCCAGGACATCCTCGTTGACCCGGAGCACCAGCGGTCGGGCCTGGGGCGGCAAATGCTGGAAATGATCCTGGGCCACTATGGAGATGTCCGGCAGAAGGTGTTGATTACTGACTCCGACGACGGCCAGCGTGCCTTTTACGAGTCCCTGGGATTCAGCGAAGGCAGCGACATGGATCCGCCGATCAGGGCTTTTACCAAGTTCGATGGGTAACTAGTCCCGCTCCGGCTTAGCATCGACGCCGGCTTCCTTGCGCTGCTGCACGGTAATCGGGGCAGGTGCGCCCGTGAGCGGATCGTAGCCACCGCCGGACTTAGGGAAGGCAATCACGTCGCGGATCGAATCCACTCCGGCGAGCAGCGCAACCACGCGGTCCCAGCCGAAGGCAATGCCGCCATGTGGCGGTGCTCCGTACTTGAACCCCTCAAGCAGGAAGCCGAACTTCTCCTCGGCTTCCTCCTCGCCGAGGCCCATCACCTTGAAGACGCGCTCCTGCACGTCCCGCTGGTGGATACGGATGGATCCACCGCCAATCTCGTTGCCGTTGCAGACAATGTCGTAGGCGTAGGCCAGGGCCGATTCCGGGTCCTTATCGAAGGTGTCCAGGAATTCCGGCTTGGGTGAGGTGAAGGCATGGTGCACGGCGGTCCACTGCCCACCGGCAATGGCGACGTCGCCGGAAGCTTCCGCTGTTTCCGCGGACTCGAACATGGGGGCGTCAACGATCCAGACGAAGGCCCAGTCCTCCGGGTCAATCAGCCCGGTGCGGTGGCCGATTTCCACCCGGGCCGCACCCAGCAGTGCACGTGAAGAGGCGATGTCTCCGGCGGCAAAGAAGATGCAGTCGCCACCCTTGGCGCCGACGGCATCAGCCAGTCCTGCGCGCTCGGTGTCCGTGAGGTTCTTGGCCACTGGACCGGAGAGAGTACCGTCTTCGCCGACCAGGACGTATGCCAGTCCCTTTGCCCCGCGCTGCTTCGCCCACTCCTGCCAGGCGTCAAGCTGGCGGCGCGGCTGCGAACCGCCGCCGGGCATGACGACGGCTCCCACATACGGAGCTTGGAAGACCCGGAAAGTGGTGTCCTTGAAGAATTCCGTGAGCTCGGTCAGTTCGAGGCCGAAGCGCAGATCGGGCTTGTCCGACCCAAACCGTGCCATGGCATCCCAGTACGTCATCCGCCGGATCGGAGTCTTAATTTCGACGCCGATAAGCGCCCAGAGTGCCTTGATCAGTTGTTCGCCTAGTCCGATGATGTCGTCCTGTTCGACGAAGCTGGCCTCGATGTCCAGCTGGGTGAACTCAGGCTGGCGGTCCGCCCGGAAGTCTTCATCCCGGTAGCAGCGGGCAATCTGGTAATACTTCTCGAACCCACCGACCTGCAGCAACTGTTTAAAGAGCTGGGGCGACTGTGGAAGCGCGTACCACGAGCCGGGTGCGAGCCGTGCGGGAACGACGAAGTCCCTGGCGCCCTCCGGCGTCGAACGGGTCAGTGTCGGAGTTTCGATCTCGACATAGTCCTCTCCGTGGAGGAGCTCGCGGGCCACGCGGTTGGCTTCGCTGCGCAGCCGGATATTCGCTGCGGGGCCGGGCCGGCGCAGATCCAGATAGCGGTGCTTCAGTCTGGCTTCTTCGCCCACCTCGACATGTTCATCGATCTGGAACGGGAGCGGCTCGGAGGTGCTGAGGACCTTCACGGTTTCAGCAATTACTTCGATATCACCCGTGCCGAGCGCGGGGTTTTCATTGCCTGCGGGACGCTTTTCCACGCTGCCGGTCACCTGCAGGACATACTCGTTGCGCAGCGAGTGGAAGACTTCCTCCTCGCGGACCACGACCTGCGCCACGCCGGACGCATCGCGGAGGTCCAGGAACGCAACCCCGCCGTGATCGCGGCGCCGTGCGACCCAGCCGGTCAGCGTCACGGTCTGTCCAATGTGTTCGGACCGTAATGATCCAAGCTCGTGTGTGCGCAGCACAAGAATCCCTTCGCGTAAGGTTAATCAGGCAATCGTGTTCGAGTTTACCGTTGATGGCAGCCGGCCGGATGCCACCGACGGTATAGGTCGGAGGTTCCCATGAGCGGCTCTGCAGGACTGCAACGGCAATTGGGCGGATTCGACGCCACAACCGTCGGGATTGGCTCGATGATCGGTGCTGGTGTCTTCGTCGTCTTCGCACCGGCCGCTGCGTCCGCCGGCGCCTGGTTGCCGCTCGCCGTGGCCATTGCCGGTTTCGTCGCCTACTGTAACGCCTCCGCTTCGGCCCAGCTGGCGAGAATCTATCCCACCAGTGGCGGAACCTATGTCTACGGACGGAAACGCCTGGGTCCCTGGGCCGGTTTCATCGCCGGCTGGTCCTTCGTCACGGGCAAGACCGCATCCTGCGCCGCGATGGCGTTCACGTTCGGCCTCTACGCCTTTCCGGGCTACGAAACCGCTGCCGGCATTGCCGCCGTCGTGCTGCTGACGACCGTGAACCTGCTCGGGGTCACACGTACTGCGATGGCCAGCCGGATCATAGTATCGCTGGTCGTGGCCATCCTCGCCTTCCTCGTGGTGGTCGCCTTCAGCACTACCCCCGCCCCCGCACCTGTGGGCCCGGACCTGGCCTCGCCGCTGGGGGTACTGCAGGCAGCCGCACTGCTGTTTTTCGCCTTCGCCGGCTACGCCCGGATCGCCACCATGGGCGAAGAGGTCCGTGAGCCGGAGCGGAACATTCCGCGGGCGATTCTGGCCTCGCTCGCCGTCGTGCTGGTCCTGTATATGCTGTTGGCGCTGGGTCTGCTGGAGGCCCTGGGGGTGGAAACTCTTGCAGCTACGGAAGCACCGCTCCTGACTCTCGCACAGGACATCGGTGATTCCGTGGGCACAGTGGCAGTCACAGCGGCCGCCGCGCTGGCGAGTCTGGGTGCATTGCTGGCGTTGATCGCGGGCGTTGGCCGCACCAGCCTGGCGATGGCACGCGGCGGAGACCTTCCCCGTCCGTTGGCCCGCATCGGTTCACGGTTTCAGGTTCCCTTCATCGCCGATCTCACCGTTGCCGCCGTCGTCATCCTGCTGTTGCTGACAACGGACGTGCTCACCGTCGTCGGGTTTTCCAGCTTCGGTGTGCTGATCTATTACGCCATCGCCAACATATCTGCTTTCACGCTGGAGAAGCGGCCCTGGTACTGGCCTAAAGTGCTGAACGCGGTCGGCTTCATCGGTTGCCTGCTGCTCGCCTTTACTCTGCCGCTGCTGTCGGTACTGATCATGCTTGCGGTCCTGTTGGCCGGTCTGGCGGGCAGGGCCGCGGTGCAATACTCCGGTGACCGCGACAGTCCCTGACTACGGCGCCGCGGTGACTGTCGGGGTCAAATCAGCAGCCGGTGGCGTCCATAGTTCCGGGTCAGCCTCGACTTGTTCGCCGCTGCGGATGTCCTTGACCGCGTGCGTGCCGTCGCCGCTGGTGAACCAGACAAAGGGAATGCCGCGCCGGTCCGCGTACTTGATTTGCTTGCCAAATTTGCTGGCAGCTGCGGCGACCTCGGCTGCAATCCCCCGCTGGCGGAGCTGATTGGCCACGTCCTGCGCGGCGGACCAGCTCTCCTCGTCGACCAATGTCACCAGGACCACCGTCGGAACCGGCCGGGATGCGGTGGCCAGCTGCTGGCTCAGAATGCGGGCCACCATCCGGGTAACACCAATGGACAGCCCGACGCCGGGATACTTCTTATTGCCCTTGCTCGCCAGCGAATCGTACCGCCCGCCTGAGCAGATGGACCCGAGGCCCTCGTGCCCGAGCAGAACTGTCTCGTAAACGGTGCCGGTGTAGTAGTCCAGGCCGCGGGCGATACTCAGGTCCGCGAGCACCCGCCCTGGCGCACGGCGGGTCGCCTCGGCAATGACCTGCTCCAGTTCGGCCAGGCCCTCCTCCAGCAACGGGTGGGTCACACCCAGTGCCCGCACCTGTTCGACGAACGAGGTGTCTTCGGTACGGATCGAGGCCAGTTTCAATGCGGCCGCCGCCTGTTTCTGGTCCGCGCCGAGCTCCGTCTGCAGCAGCTCCGAAACCCTTTCCGGTCCAATCTTGTCCAGCTTGTCGATACTGCGCAGTACGCCGGCGGTGTCCTCGAGGCCTATCCCCCGGTAAAATCCTTCGGCCAGCTTGCGGTTATTGATCCGCAGTTGAAAGTCGGGGATCGGCAATGCGCTGAGGGCATCGACGACGACGAGGGCCAGTTCGACGTCGTACCGGAACGGAAGCTCTCCCTCACCCACGACGTCGATATCCGCCTGTGTGAATTCACGCGCCCGGCCCTCCTGCGGCCGCTCTCCGCGCCAAGCCTTCTGGATCTGGTAGCGCCGGAACGGAAAGGCAAGGTGGCCGGCGTTTTCCACCACGTAGCGGGCGAACGGAACTGTCAGGTCGAAGTGCAGTGCCAGCTGGTCTGGGTCGGATGCCGCCGTGCCCTCGCCGTCGTCGTCGCCCTGGAGCCTGGAGACCGCGTAGACCTCTTTGTCGATTTCGCCCTTGCGCAGCAACTGACCCATGGTTTCCACCGCGCGGGTTTCGATCGATGAGAACCCATGCAGTTCGAAGATACGGCGCAGCGTGTCGAGCACATGCAGCTCCACCATCCGTTCCTGCGGAAGCAACTCCGGGAAACCTGACAGGGAAGCGGTACGTGCCATTGAAGACTGACTCCTTTTACTGCGGTGAATGAACTCCCGGCCAAAACCAACGGGAGAATTACTAGACTGGGTCCGGCGGGTTCATTTTATGTGCTCGACACTCCCGAACGTTAAATGCAACAGGCCGAAGGTGTGCATCCAGACATGGAAGCCATGTAACGGCCGTCGCACCAGCAGGCCAAAGGAGCGGATTTGTCCCCGAAGTCGCGCCAGCAGCAAATGCGGCTGCGTCTGGAACGGATGGAAGCCAAGCAGAGCCTGCGCAGCGAACAGATCCGGCGGCGACGGAGGGACAACCTGGTTGCCGCGATCGCCGTCGCACTGGTTGGTGCTCTTGCCCTGGTGCTGCAGTTGACCACTTTCCGGACCAATCCGACAGCCGCCCAGATGGCAGCAATTGAACAATCGATGCAGGTGCCCTCCGATGGGTCAAGCGAAGATCCGTCAGACACTCCCGCAGGTTCACCATCCGCGGCCTCAGCGCCGCCGTCGGATAATGCGTCTTCTCCCCCGTCGACAGCCGGGAGCAACGGGACTAATATTCCGGATCCATCACTGGCCGCGGGCAAAACCTTCACCGGGACCATCGAAACCAATTTTGGTCCCATTGAGGTATGGCTCGACGGCGGAAAGGCACCGCAGGCGGTATCAGTCTTCAAATCCCTCACTGAGCAGGGCTACTTCGAAGGCAGCACCTGTCATCGGTTGACCGACAGTCCATCGCTGAACGTGCTGCAATGCGGTTCCGAAAATGGCGACGGTGCCTCAGACCCCGACTTTGCCTGGGGGCCTGTCGAAAACGCCCCTGAGGACGGGAAATATCCGGCCGGAACCATCGCAGTCGCCCGCGGATCAGGGGAATACTCGCATGGGAAGCAGTTCTTTATTGTCTATGAAGACAGCACCATTCCGCCCAGCTCCGGAGGCTACACCATCATGGGGCTGGTTACGGATGGCCTTGACGTGGTAAAGGAAATCGCCGCCAATGGGTTAAAGTCATCCGGAACCAGTCCCACCGACGGAGCGCCGAAAGATCCTGTGACGATAGACTCGTTCACGTTGAATTAAATGCCCTGCGCGGCAAGCGCCGGGCGACCCCCAAGCGAAAGACTTTTAGCGGTGACAGATAGTCAGAAACCCGACGAAACAGGCCAGGTCCAACAGCATGACGAACCGGTCGAAACCGGAAGCGGCGACCGTGCGGCGAAGGACCCTTCGACGACCGAACTGCAGCAGACGAACGGAACGGGCGACGCAGGTTCGGAACAGGGCAACGAAACGGGCTCTAACGAATCTGAGCAGGCTCAGAATGCGCCGTCAGACGGGCCTGAATCGGCGGGTGATGAAGCTGCATCCGGGACCACGGTCTCTGACGAGGCTGCTGCCGCCGCGCCGAAAACGCCGGCCGGCCCAAAACCGCCGGCCGGCCCGAAACCGTCCCCGCGTCCCGGGCCGCGGCCCACCCCGGCCGCCATAGCTCCCAAAGTGCGCCAAGGAAAGCCGCAATCCGCGGTGGCCGCTCCCCCAGTGCACAGCACCTCCATCGCCGAGGCGTCCAAATGGGCACGCGTTGACGATGAGGGGCATGTCTTCCTGATGGTTGACGGCAATGAGCACAGCGTCGGCCAATACCCTGACGCATCCTCGGAGGATGCTCTGGCCTATTTCGCACGCAAATATGACGACGTCGCCGGCCAGGTCGGGCTGCTGGAGCAGCGGGTGGCCGTAAAGGCACCGACCACCGACATGATCAAAACCGTCGAGCACCTTGAGGCTCAGGTTTCCGAGCGTTCCATGGTGGGAGACGTTCTCGCCCTCGAGTCCCGGCTTGGGAAGCTCCGCACGGATATTGCGGCTTTGAAGGAGACTGAGCGGGCAGAGCACGAGGCGGCCAAGTCCGCGGAAACCGCCGCGCGCGAGGCCATCGTGGCTGAAGCTGAACAAATTGCCGGCGCGGATCCTGCCACCATTCAGTGGAAGCACAGCAGCGCCCGCATGAATGAACTGTTTGAGTCGTGGAAATCGGCGCAGAAGAACGGAATGCGGCTTGGCCGCGGAACCGAGGATGCACTGTGGAAGCGCTTCCGGTCGGCCCGCACGCTCTTCGACCGTCACCGCCGTGCTTATTTCTCGCGGTTGGACAGCGAGAATGCTGCCGCGAAGGCGGCCAAAGAAGAGCTGATCAAACAGGCGGAAGAGCTTTCCGATTCAACGGAATGGGGCCGGACTGCCGGCGAATACCGGAAGCTGATGGACCAGTGGAAGGCCTCCAAACGTGCCAGCAGGAAGGACGACGACGCCCTTTGGGCCCGCTTTCGTGCCGCGCAGGACAAATTCTTCTCCGCCCGCCAGGCAGCGAATGAAGAGATCGACCAGGAGTTTTCGGCCAATCTGGTCGTCAAGGAGGAACTCCTCGTCGAGGCGCGGGCGCTGCTCCCGGTCAAGAACCTGTCCAGCGCAAAGAAGTCCCTGCAGTCCATCCGTGAACGTTGGGAACAGGCCGGTAAGGTTCCCCGTTCCGACATGGCCCGTGTTGAAGCACGTCTCCGCGAAGTCGAGGAAGCAGTTCGCAAGGCCGATGAGGAACACTGGCGCAAGAGTGACCCGGAAACGAAGGCGCGGACCAACAGCGCCTTGAGCCAACTGGAATCCACCATTGCCGGGCTCCAGGACGACTTGGAGACTGCCCGGAAAGCCGGCGACCAGAAGAAGATTGCTGCCGCCGAGGAGGCTTTGGCCGCCCGTCAGCAGTGGCTGGACCAAATCCAGAAGTCGGCCAAGGACCTTCACTAGGATATGCATCTTGAGACCCGCGGCATCTTGGCTTATCCACAGCCGGGACCGTGGGTCTTTTGCAGATGGGCTGACACACGGCAGGCTTGGACCATGCCCTCCGCCCCGCAAACAGCACCGACCGCGCGCAGTGCCACTGTTCCGGGGATGGTTCCGACCTCATCAGCGAGGGTGTTCCGGGCAGGCAATCCGTTTACGGCGGCCGAGCTGCAATCAATGGCGTTGGATGGTCTCCTGACCCATGTCTTCGGATCGACGTACGTCCGGCCAGGAACACGGGCTGTTCCGGCCCTGCGGGCTGGCGCCATGGCCGATGCGGTGTCGGCAGGACTGCTCAAAAAGGGCGTAATCGGCCGCCAAAGTGCAGCCTGGATTTACGGCTGCGCTCCCGCTCCGGCCAGGATAAATCTGCTGATCGACCGTAACCGGCGCACGACTTCCGTCGGTCCATTCAGCGGCAACTTGATCCATGAAGTTCATTTGCCGGCTTCCGATACGCTGACATTGTCCAATACCATCGTGACCACGCCGATACGAACTGCCAGAGATCTCGCATTGTATTCTCCGGAAGCCCAAGCCGCTCCTTGGATCAAGGCGTTGACCGCGAACTCCGCGCTGGTCTGCACGCTGGACGATGTGAAACAGGCGCTGGAAGTCTTGGTCCGGGTTCCCCGGAAACGGGCTGCACTCACCCTGGTGCATGAATTGATGGAGGAGGCAGGGAAGGCTAGCTGCGGCGTTGGGAATCCGTAGTCCGGTAGACATCGAAAACGCCATCGATGCGCCGGACCGCGCTCAGCACGTGACTGAGATATTTCGGGTCCGCCATCTCGAATGCGAACTTCGATAGAGCGACCCGGTTCCTGGAAATGCTGACACTCGCCGCGAGGATGTTGACGTGGCTTTCCGACAGGACACGCGTGACGTCGGAGAGCAGGCTCTTCCGGTCCAGTGCCTCGACCTGGATCTCCACCAAAAAGACGCTGGACTGGGTAGGCGCCCATTCGACTTCCACGATCCGGTCCGGTTGGTCCAGCAATTGCTGGGCATTCCGGCAATCGCTGCGGTGGACCGAAATACCGGAACCGCGGGTGACGAAACCAAGGATGGCGTCCGGGGGCACAGGGGTGCAACAGCGGGCCAGCTTCACCCAAACGTCTTCGACACCCCTGACCATCACGCCCGAATCAGTGGATTTCGAGCGGCCGTGGCCGGGAGGTACTGCGACTTCGGGGAATTCCTCTTCAGCCGGTTCGTGGCCGCCGAGGGACTCCACCAGCTTATCTATCACACTGGCAGCCGAAACGTGGCTGTCCCCGACCGCGGCATAAAGCCCTGAAATGTCGACGTATCGCATCTCCTGAGCCACGGCAGTCAGCGCGTCGTGTGTCATCATTCGCTGCAGCGGCAGGTTCTGCTTCCGCATGGCCCGTGTGAGCTGGTCCTTGCCCTTCTCGATCGCTTCTTCGCGGCGCTCTTTGGTGAACCACTGGCGGATCTTGTTGCGGGCCCGTGGGCTCTTGACGAAGCCCTGCCAATCCTGGCTCGGCCCGGCGCCCTCCGCCTTGGAAGTGAAGACCTCCACCCAGTCACCATGGTTAAGGACACTGTTCAGGGGCACGAGTTTGCCGTTGACTCTGGCGCCAATCGTGCGGTGCCCCACTTCGGTGTGGACGGCGTAGGCGAAGTCCACTGGAGTGGATCCGGAGGGCAGGGCCATCACTTCGCCCTTAGGCGTGAAGACGAAGACTTCCTGGGCATTAATTTCGAACCGCAGCGAGTCGAGGAATTCGTCCGGGTCAGCGGTCTCCTGCTGCCAGTCGGCCAGCGACCGAAGCCAGTCCATGTCGCCGTCTTTGTGTTCCGTGCCGGTATGGCCCTGGTTTTTGTACTTCCAGTGCGCTGCCACACCGTATTCTGCGCGGCGGTGCATGTCATGAGTGCGGATTTGGATCTCCACGGGCTTGCCGCCGGGACCAATAACCGTCGTGTGCAGCGACTGGTACATGTTGAACTTCGGCATCGCGATGTAGTCTTTGAAACGCCCCGGCAGCGGGTTCCACCGGGAATGCAGTGACCCCAAAGTCGCGTAGCAGTCACGTACCGAATCCACGAGGACACGAACACCCATCAGGTCATGGATGTCATCGAAGTCCTTACCACGCACAATCATCTTCTGGTAGATGGAATAGTAGTGCTTGGGGCGGCCGGTGATGGTGGCTTTGATCTTGACTGCCTTCAGATCCTCCGAGATCTGGTTGCGGACGGTCGAGAGGTACTTCTCGCGTTCGGGCGTCCTCTCCCCCACCATTCGTACGATCTCTTCGTACACCTTCGCGTGCAGGGCGGCAAACGATAAGTCCTCCAGCTCCCACTTGATCGCATTCATACCCAATCGGTGTGCCAGCGGGGCGAAAATCTCCAGCGTCTCGTGGGCTTTGCGCGCCGAGGACTCTGCCGAAACGAAGCGCCATGTCCGGGCGTTGTGCAGTCTATCTGCGAGCTTGATAACCAGCACACGAATGTCCTTGGCCATCGCAACGACCATTTTGCGCACCGTCTCGGCTTGGGCCGCTTCGCCGAAGGTCACCTTGTCCAGCTTCGTGACGCCGTCGACCAGCATGGCTACCTCAGCCCCAAACTCCTCACGGAGCTGGCCCAATGTGTAGTCCGTGTCTTCGACGGTGTCGTGCAGCAGAGCCGCAGCCAACGTTGTGCCGGTCATGCCCAGTTCGGCAAGAATGGTCGCTACTGCAACCGGGTGCGTGATGTAGGGATCGCCGCTCTTCCGCTTTTGCCCTTCATGGCTGCGTTCGGCAACAACGAATGCCCGCTGAATAAGGTCGAAGTCCTCTTTGGGATTGTTCGCCCGGACAGTGCGAAGCAGCGGCTCGAGAATGGGCGAGTATCCACTGGGCCCCCGGCCGGTCAGGCGGGCAATCCTGGCGCGCGTACGTTCCCGCCTCCCGGGGAACGTAGGACGGGATTCCGGGGCGGCTCCGGCCGCGCCGTCGGTACGCTCTACCGCTCCGGTTTCCGCAGTGTCGCTCGGGGCAGGCCGGGCAGGAGTCGTTGGGGCGCGCGACTCAATACGCACGTCTTGAAGTGCGCCGGTGCCGACGTCGGCCTGTTGGCTTGAGTGGCCGCTGGCCGGACTGCGATCCTCCACTCTTCTCCCTCCGCCGACGGGCGGAAGCCGTCGTGCATTGCCCCGTTTACAACCTCTTGGCTCACGGTCCTTTCCTAGTCTAAGCCCGCAATGGCATGGACTTAAACAGGGCCGGCCGGCGTACCCGCTCAGGGTAGCCGACCGGTCCTGATGTCAACTGGCTAGGCCGTAGCAGTTTCCCGCGATGCTTCGGCTTCCTCCTGGGCACGCCGTTGACGGACGCGTTTTGCCTGCCGCTGGAGTTCGGGTTCCCCTTCCCGGAGCATGGAATACATCGGAGCCGCGACGAAAATAGTCGTTGCCGCACCGATGATAATGCCGACAAAGAGGGCGAGGGCCAGATCGCGGAGCGTACCGGCGCCAAGCAGGTAGACGCCAATAAACAGGATTGAGGCGACCGGCAATACAGCCACCACCGACGTGTTAATTGAGCGCACCAGTGTCTGGTTGGTGGCCAGATTCACCTGTTCGGCGAAGGTCCTCTTAGTCGACTTGTCGATATCCAGCGTGTTCTCCCGGATCTTGTCGAAAACGACCACGGTGTCATAAAGCGAGTAACCGAGGATCGTCAGGAACCCAATCACAGCCGAAGGCGTGATTTCGAAATCACTCAGCGAATACAATCCGGCTGACGTGACCAGCACGGTGACCATACCGCTGACCGCAGCCAGCGACATTTTCCAAGTGCGGAAGTAGATCGCCATCATCACGGCGGCCAGGGCCACGAAGATGATCAGTCCCTGTATCGCCTGCCGGGTGACATCCTGTCCCCACGCCGGTCCGATATAGGTGGACGTTACTTCCTGCTGCGAGACGCCGTAAGCATCCCGCAGCGCATCCCGCACGTCGAGCGTCTGTTCGTCGCTCAACTGGTCAGTCTGCACCCGCATGGTGTTGTTGGAAATATTCGTTACCCGGGGTTCGGCTTCCGGAACTACGGAGGTTACTGCTTCCTCGCCGGGGGTAATTTCCTCGTCGACTACGTTGGACACCGTAAATTGGGAGCCACCGCGGAAATCGATTCCGAGGTTGAACCCGCCTTTGACTATAGGAATGATGATCGAAACAACGATCAGCACCAGTGTGATGGAGAACCAAAGCTTGCGCTTGCCCACAAAATCGTAGGATCGCTTGCCGGTATAGAGCTCATTGCCGAACGTTGCAAAACTAGGCATTACTTGGTCTCCTCGTCCTGGCTCTTGGAAGAGCCGGCCATGGACTCCTGTTTCTCCGCCAGCCGTCGCTCGGCGATGGTCTGCCGTCGACCCGCTTCGCCTGCAGCGACCGCGTTTTTCCCGGTCTTGGGCGGAGTGCGGTCGATGGTCTGACGCAGGCGGCCGCCACCACGGTATAGCGGAAGCACCCCCAGTCCGGCCGGGTCAAGGCCCGAGAGTTTGTGGCCCCCGCCGAAGAATTTGGTGCGTGCGAGCAACTGCAGCGTGGGATGGGTGAACATGAATACCACGATCAGGTCCGCAATGGCCGTCAATCCCAAAGTGAAAGCGAATCCCCGAACGTTCCCCACCGCGACAAAGTAGAGCACGACGGCGGCCAGGAGGTTAACGGCCTTCGAAGCGAGAACCGTACGTTTGGCCCGGCGCCAGCCGTTCTCCACAGCTGAAACGAGACCGCGCCCATCGCGGAGCTCATCCCTGATGCGTTCAAAGTAGACAATGAACGAGTCCGCAGTCTGGCCAATAGCCACAATCAGGCCCGCGACGCCGGCCAGGGACAGGCGGTAGTTCTCGGTCCAGCCCAAAATACAGATTGCCAAATACGTTAGAACGCCCGCCACCACCAATGATGCGACGGTAACGAATCCCAGAGCGCGGTACTGGAACAACGAGTAAACGACGACCAGGAGCAGCCCTATAACACCGGCCAGTACTCCCGAACGCAGCTGATCCTCTCCGAGTGTGGCGGAAATCTGGTTCTCGCTCTGGATTTCAAAACTAATAGGCAGGGCACCGTATTTAAGCTGCTCGGAGAGGGCCCGGGCAGACTCCTCCGTGAAGTTGCCGGTGATCTGTGGCCGTCCGTCGGAGATCACGGCATTGGTGGTGGGAGCGGAAATGACTTTGCCGTCGAGGACAATAGCAAACTGATTCCGCGCTCCGTCAAGGCTGAAGAGACGCGTTGTCACGTCTTCAAACTCTTGTGTTCCCTCGTCGTTGAACTCGATATTGACGGCCCATTGGTTCAGCGTGGAACCAGTGGAGCTCTGCACCTGCCCAAAACTGGCGTCGGTGATCTGGTCGCCCTGTACTTCAACCGGACCCAGAATGTACTTCGCGCCGGTATCCGGGTCACAGGCAACTACGGCCTGGTCCAATGGCTTGTCCTCAACAGGGGCGTTCGCAGCCTTGCCCGTGCAGTTCAGGGCCTCGAATTCCTTCTGGAGATCGGCGTCGATCCAGTTTGGATCACTGGCGCCGGTCGGCTCAGCCGAAGGTGTCGGCAGCTGGTCCTCGGGAGTCCGCTGATCCTTGGGAACAGCTGCGCCATTTGCCACCTCCAGGACCGGACGGAACTGGAGTTCGGCGGAGGTCTGAATCAGCTGACGGGTCTCTGCCGAGGGGATGCCGGGGAGGCTGACAACGACGTTGTCGCCCGACTGGGTGGTGATCTCAGCTTCGGAGACTCCGGACCCGTCAACACGCTGCCGGATAATTTGGACAGCCTGCTGCAACTGCTCGTCAGTTATTTCAGCATCACCGGTAACCTCCGGAGTCAGAATCATCTGCGTGCCGCCCTCAAGGTCGAGAGCAAGTTTGGGGACCCAACTGGCATTACCCCAGTTGGTGCCCCCTGCCAGCAAAGCGGTGAGCAGCGCAGTTAGTACACCGAGCCAGACGAGGACCCGTCTGGCTACGGCGGTTGTACCGGTACGTGGCATAGCGACTAGCGGTCCTTGTCGTTTTCATCCTTGCCGGGGCGGTTTACAGTTTCCTCCGGGGAATCAACGGTGCCATCGGCATGTGACCCCGCAGCACCGGTGGGTCCGGAGGTCTCAGTGCCGGTCAGCGACGAGGCATCATCGGGAACGACGGCGTCGTCGTCCTCTTCGACGGGGGTCACAATTTTGGTGACCGACTGACGGTGAACCGTGGCCTGGTTTCCCGGAGACAGTTCGAGGACTACCTTGTTCTCAGCCTCATCAAGGGCGACGACGGTGCCAAAGAGACCGTAGCTGGTCATCACCTCCACGCCGGGCGCCATCTGTGACTGCTGCTGCTGCATCTGCTTCTGGGCCTTCTTGTTCTTGCGGAACATCATGAAGATGAAGACGCCGAAGATGGCAAGCATGATCAGCAGGAAAGGGTCAAACGCTGGTGCGTCTCCTGAGCCTTGGGTGTTTTCGGCCAAAACATTTACGAACAAAGTTATGTTCCGTTCCTCTTCATCTGCGGTCTATGGGATGCGCCAACGTGCCGTTGGACACACAAATCCGGCAGTTTGCACAACAGTGGTTGGGCACGATCGTGCCGGATGTCATACCAGTCTAGTCGGAGAAGCCGCTAAATGCTGTTTTATCGAGAGTTCTGTAGCCATTCCGGAACATTTTCGGTTCCGGTTCCGAACAATTCGTCCTGTCCGGCCGCCGACATGTGGGCGGGCAATGGCAGATCGAGGTGTTCCCATGCCGACGGCATGGCAATCCGTCCGCGCGGAGTACGACCGAGCAGTCCCTCGCGGACCAGATAGGGCTCAGCAACTGTCTCCACAGTCTCCGGCTCCTCCCCCACAGCGATGGCCAGGGTGGAGAGACCAACCGGTCCGCCGCGGAATTTGTTGATCAACGCCAGCAGGACAGCCCTGTCCAAACGATCCAGGCCCTTTTCATCAACTTCATACATGTCCAGCGCAGCCGAGGCGGCCCGCGAGTCGATTTGTTCGATCCCATGGACCAGTGCCCAGTCGCGGACACGGCGAAGAAGGCGGTTGGCAATACGTGGTGTACCCCGGGAACGGCCCGCTACCTCACTGAAGCCAGCGGAGTTGACCTTGAGATCCATCAGCATCGCCGAACGCCTGAGCACGAGTTCGAGCTCTTCCACCGAGTAAAATTCCAGGTGTCCGGTGAATCCGAATCTGTCGCGCAACGGACCCGGCAGCAGCCCGGCGCGGGTAGTGGCGCCCACCAGCGTGAACGGCGGGAGATCCAACGGAATGGCTGTTGCCCCGGGGCCTTTTCCGACAACGATGTCGACGCGGAAGTCTTCCATCGCCATGTAGAGCATTTCCTCAGCGGGACGGGACATCCTGTGGATTTCGTCGAGGAACAGTACTTCTCCCTCAGCCAGCGACGACAGTATGGCCGCAAGATCACCGGCATGCTGAATGGCCGGACCGGAGCTGATCCGCAGTGGCGCGTTCATCTCTGAAGCAATGATCATTGCCAACGTGGTCTTACCCAGACCGGGTGGACCGGAAAGCAGCACATGGTCGGCGCTCCGGTCCCGCAGCCGGGAGGCTTCCAACAACAGCGAGAGTTGTTGCCGGACCCGTTGCTGGCCCACAAAGTCGTCAAGGTTCCTGGGACGGAGCGCAGCCTCCATGGCCCGCTCCTCCGGTTCGCTGTTGGAGGAGATCAGCGAATTTGCCTGTTCTGATTCCGGCTCCATCAGGAACCTGCAGTCACTTTGTCCGAAGATGCCCGGGAACTCCGTGCACCATCCTGGCCGAGGCGCCGGAGGGTCAGGCGCAGGATTTCGGCGACATTGGCCCGTGCCTTGAGTTCAGGAGCGTCCTCCACGGCTGCGTCTATGGCGGCAGAAGCATCCTTTTCCGACCAGCCGAGTCCGGTCATGGCCTCGAGTACCTGTGGCTTCCAGGCCGAGCCCGCGGCGGGGGCTGCCTTTTCTTCGAGCGGAACGAGCTTACCTGCCAGTTCAAGCACGATCCGGCGTGCACCCTTGGGACCAATACCGGATACCTTGCTGAAGGCTTTGTCATCACCGGCTGACGCAGCCACCCGGATTGCTTCCGGATCATGAACCGCGAGTACCGCCAGGGCCAGCCTCGGACCTACACCACTGACACCGATCAGGGTCTCGAAAACCTCCCTCTGCTGAGCGTCTTCAAAGCCGTAGAGAGTCATTGAATCTTCGCGGACGACCATCGCGGTGCAGACACTTGCCTCCCGGCCGGCCTGCAGGCTGCTCAATGTCTGTGGCGTTGCCTGAACCAGCATGCCGAAGCCGTTGACGTCGATGATTGCCGAGTTCAAGCCGACGTGGGCAACTGTTCCGCGCAGTGAACTGATCATGGCAGTGGCCTCCTCATTAGCGTCCAGCCTGTATACCGAACATATTTACTAACCCTAACGTGGGGCTCCGACATTTCCGTGCCGCCACACCGCCTCTCCTTAACGGTTGCGTCCGGTTCCTGACTTTGCCTTCGATTCGGCATCGGCCCACGCTTTCTGCGCAGCCGTCATCGAAGCTCCCCGCTCAGCGCCGGCAGCATTCGGTCCGGAACGCCACGCATGGGTGATGGCCAACGCAAGCGCGTCGGCGGCGTCGGCAGGTTTGGGTGGGTCGGTGAGCCGGAGAATTTTGGTCACCATCTTCGTCACCGAAGCTTTATCAGCAGAACCGTGGCCTGTAACTGCGGCTTTCACTTCGGTTGGAGTGTGCAAAGCAACGGGGATCCCCCGGCGCGCCGCGGCCGCGATAACGACACCTGACGCTTGGGCCGTTCCCATGACGGTGCTGACATTGAGCTGGCTAAAGACCCGTTCGACGGCGACAATCTGCGGTTTGTGCGTATCCAGCCACTCATCCGCCGCCCGGGCAATTGCCAACAGCCGCAGGTCTAAACGTTCGGCAGGCTCAGTCCCGGCTACCCCCACGGCTACGAGTGTGGCCCGCCGGTTGGCCTCAACATCGACCACTCCAAATCCGCATCGGGTCAGGCCGGGATCGACGCCGAGAACACGGAGCGTCACAGGAGGCAGCCTGATCGCAAACACCGATTGTCAGGCAGCCGCGCCCTTGAGGGCGCCGCCGGCGCGCCCGGTCCGCGCTGCAGCACGGAAATCTAGTCTTCTTCGTTCAGCTGGTCACGTACGTCATCGCTGATGTCCGCATTGGAGTACACGTTCTGTACGTCGTCCAGCTCCTCCAAGGCGTCCACGAGCCGCATGAACTTGCGTGCATCGGCCAGTTCGAGTTCAACCTTAACCGAGGGGACGAAGGCGGCTTCATCTGTCTCGTACTCGATTCCGGCTTCCTCCAGCGCGGTGCGTACCTCCAGCAGGTCCGTAGCCTCGGAGATCACCTCAAAGGAATCACCCTCGTCGTTGACCTGTTCTGCGCCGGCCTCCAGAACGGCCAGCAGGACATCGTCTTCTGAGAGGTCATTCTTGGGCAGGGAGATGACGCCCTTGCGGGTGAACATGTAGGAGACGGAACCCGGATCGCCCATGTTTCCGGCATTGCGGGTAACCGCCAACCGCACTTCGGATGCGGCGCGGTTCTTGTTGTCGGTAAGACATTCAATCAGCAACGCTGCGCCGCTGGGGCCATAGCCTTCATAGATGATCGTCTGATACTCGACTGCCTCGCCCAACAGGCCTGCGCCACGCTTGACGGCGCGGTCAATGTTGTCGTTGGGCACGGACGTCTTTTTCGCTTTTGCGATTGCTTCCACCAAAGCGGGGTTTCCGGCCGTGTCGGCTCCTCCGGCCCTGGCCGCGACTTCGATGTTTTTGATCAGTTTGGCGAACGACTTTGCGCGGCGGGCATCAATGACCGCCTTCTTGTGCTTGGTGGTTGCCCATTTGGAGTGGCCCGACATACTTTTACGCTTCTCCTCTGATCATGCGAATGAAAAGTTCGTGAATGCGGCGCTCCCCCGTAACCTCAGGATGGAACGAGGTCGCCAACTTACTGCCTGAACGTACTGCCACAATTCTAGCCGTCCCTTCCAACGGCTCCGTATGACCTGGACCTGTTGCCTCCACGCGGGCCAACACGTCGACGCCGGGACCGGCCCATTCGACCGATGGTGCCCGGATGAAGACGGCGTGGACAGGGGCGGGTTCGCCGCCGTCGGACGGAAGCTGCGCGAACTGAAGATCTGCCTCGAAGGATTCCCGCTGCCTGCCGAAGACGTTGCGGCGCACTGTAATGTCCAGGCCCCCGAAGGTCTGCTGCGGACTTCCCGCACTGTCGTAGGCCGGATTGGCAATACCGTCGGCCAGCAGTATCATTCCGGCGCAGGAACCATAGACGGGCAATCCAGCGGAGATACGCTCTTTCAGCGGCCCGGCCAGTCCAAAAATCCGGCTGAGCTTATCGATAGTTGTCGATTCCCCGCCGGGGATTATCAGCCCGTCGATGGACTCGAGATCGGCGGGCCGGCGTACCAAACCGGCCGTAGCACCGCTGGCTTCGAGAGCGTAAAGGTGTTCCCGGACGTCTCCCTGCAGTGCGAGCACGCCAACGTGCAGCCCCCGCCCGTCCGCGGTTCCGGTTGAATTAGTCACCCAGACATCATAGGGGGCTGTTCCGGCGTCGTGTCTGTCGGGTCAGTTTCTGTCGGCGGGAGCCATTAGCATTGACGGGAGACCGATCAGCAATAGATGAGGTAGGCACTATGTGCGGAATCGCCGGATACTGTGGCTTCACGGAGGACAGCTCCCTTCTTGAAGCAATGAACGAGTGCATTCAGCACCGTGGCCCCGACGGCGAGGGCTATTTCAGCGAAGGTACCGTGGGACTGTCCCATCGGCGGCTGTCGATTATCGACGTCGCACATGGGCAGGAGCCGATGTACAGCGCCGACGGCGACGTCGTGCTGATCTACAACGGTGAAATCTACAACTACCTGGAGCTGAAGGCGGAGCTCGAAGCTCTGGGCCGCACGTTCCGTACCGTCTCCGACACGGAAGTGCTGCTGCAGTCCTACGAAGAGTGGGGCGATGAGGCTTTTGACCGCTTCAACGGCATGTTCGGCTTTGCCATCTACGACAAGAAGCGTTCCCGCGTCGTTTTGGCCCGTGACCACTTCGGCATCAAGCCCCTGTATTACGCCAATGCCGGCACTGACGATAAGCCGCAGATCCTCTTCGGCTCCGAGATTAAATCGATCCTTGCGGCCGACAAGATTGAGCGCCGTCCCAATGAGCGCATCCTCTACCGCTACCTCCAGTTCCGGATCCACGACGACGAACCTGAAACCTTCTTTGCCGGCATCCGGAAATTGATGCCCGGCGAAAAGATGGTCATCGATACGTCCACGGGTGAATTCGAGGTCAGTTCCTACACGCGGCTCAAGGAGGAACTGGCGGAGCTCGCCTCGGTGGAAACGCCGTACAGCCGCGAGGTTATCAACGAATACCGCCGCCGCTTCACCGAAGGGGTGCGGCTGCGTCTGCAGTCCGAGGTTCCGGTCGGAACCGCATTGTCCGGTGGGCTGGATTCCTCCGCCGTCGTCGTCACTATTAATAAGCTGATGCAGGAACATGCCGCTGCCACCGACTCACTCGGTGCCACCCAGCAGACATTCTCCGCGGTCTTCCCGAACTCAATCAACGACGAGGAAAATTACGCCGACGCGGTCCTGGACACCTGCCAGGGAAATGTCACCGCGCACAAGATCCTTCCCAAGGCTGACGAGTTCTCCACCGATCTGGAGGATTTCGTCCGCACCCAGGAAGAACCCATCATTTCCTCCGGACCATACGCCCAGTACCGGGTGATGCAGGAGGCGTCCAAGCATGTGACTGTTCTCCTGGACGGTCAGGGCGCCGACGAGATGATGGCCGGCTATGTTCCGTACTACTTTGCCTATCTGCGCCAGCTCAAGACCCGCGGCGAGTACCGGAAGCTGGCCAAGGAGGTCACTTCCGCACTCGATATCTTCTACCGGCTGGGCCGCTTCCGCCTGCGGGGCATGGTCACTAACCGGAAGGGTCTGGCCATCTCCTCGCTCCTGCGCAAGGAGTTTACGGGCAAGTATGCCAACGAGAAGTTCTCCAACATCCCGGACAACCTCAAGCTTCGGCTGATCGACGACTTGTTCTACAAGTCCTTGCCTGCCGTGCTGCGTTACGAGGACAAGAACACCATGCGGTTCTCGCTCGAGGGACGCGTTCCGTTTCTGGACAAGGAAGTGGTCAAGTACCTCTTCAGCCTCGACGACGAGTCGATCATCAAGGGCGGGTGGAACAAGCGCATTCTGCGGGATGCCACCCGTGGCCTGCTGCCGGAGTTGATCAGCAACCGCCGTAACAAGATCGGCTTCACCACGCCTGAGGCCGAATGGTTCAAACTCATGAAGGAGAAGATTTACGAGATTTTCCTCTCCTCCTCCTTCGAGTACCGGCCCTACTGGGACCAGGACGCCGTGCTGTACGCGTTCGAGGAATACCTGCAGGACAAGAACAGCGCCTCGACCATGGTGTTCTGGCGGCTGCTCAATACCGAGTTGTGGCTGCGCGAGTACTTCGACGAGACGGAAACCAAGGTCGGCAGCGAGCCGAAAACCGATTATGAGCCCAACCCCACCAAGCAGTTGGACATCACGGTGAAGCACGACGACGGCACGCCGGCCGGCGGAGGCACAACACCTGTCGTCGCGGGAACCGGCGGCAACGTGGACGGTGCGGTTGAGTCAACCTTCCGGCGCTACCCGATGCGGACTGAGGTGTTCTACCGTGAGACCGATTTCGAACCAGCGGTCCTGAGCTACGTGCAGCGGTTCTTTGGCGGACTGCCGGACGCCGGCGGCGACCATGCCAACATCGTGAAAGACGTTCCCTGGTACCTGTTCGTCAGCGAGAAGATCGTAGCGATGACGCAGGGCCGGTCCATTCCGGTTTGGGACATCAAGGTTTCCAGTGCCGCACGGCTGCTCAGCCGGTTCGTCAGCCGGAATCCCGGCGGCATCGGACTGGCCAGCCCGTGGTCCATGCAGTTGGCAATCGATGAAGTTGGTCTATCCCGGATCCTGTATGCGTCGGGCCGCAGTGTGCTCGGAAAGCTGCAGGGCAAGAAGGGTGTCTTCTACGAGGTTGTCGGCCACAACATCAACGCGATTGATGGCGCCGCCGGGTACCAGGTGGGAACCTCGACGCACTCCGTGAAGCTTGCTCCCGAGGATCCCGAAGGTGTTGCCGCGCGGCTCAGCCGCCTGGTCCGTGAACAGCTTCCTGCTGAGCATGTGAAGAATTTCGCTGGAACCGCCATCATGGATGCCAACGACCTCGGCTGCGTTGCCCTCGGCGACGATACTGACCTGTCGAAGGCAACTCTCGAGTCGGTCTTCCGCGACAACCCCCAGGGGCAAACGACGGAAACCACGCCGATGTCCATCGTGTTCAGACGGTGAACATCCCATAAATCGGCTGGGTGAGAACATCCGGAACTGCCTGTTGCCAGGGGAATCTGCCCTCGTCGTCGACCCATACGGCTTGTACAGCCGACAGGCTGGGACCGTACAGGTCTCTGGCCGTGAGCAGGACTTTGGCCGGTTCCATCATTGGTGCCAGGAAAACCGGCCGGCTGTGCAAATCAAGCTCCATGCCGGGGTCCAGGACATGTCCATGATCCAGGACCATTAGAGCCAGTTCCCGGAGAATAATATAGGTCTCCTCCATAGTGCGGCCGGTTACGACGATTTCGGGATGGTTTAGTTCGGTCAGCCCCACGGTATAGCCGAGGGCCGTATCGTCCACGTCCCCCTCAACGAACTGCACTGCCCATTCGTATCGCCGGATATCGAACTGAAAACTGTCCAGGACCTGGCGTCGCGACATCCCATCGCATTGAAGACACATAATTTCCTCCCGATCGATTTGTTGTGTTCGTGTGTGTCTTCAGCATGCCTGTCGGCACCGACAATAACTGTCGTCGACTGCTGATCCGTGCGGGATACGCTCCGGACTTGCCGACTGGTATGAAATTGTTGACCCATGACGAATCCATTTCTCGCTGAGAGTCCGCTCCCGTACCAGCTTCCGCCTTTCGACCAGATCCATGGTGAGCACTTCCTGCCCGCATTCGAGGCAGGAATCGATGAACATCAGGCAGAGGTCGAAGCGATCGTCTCCAACACAGAACCGGCCGGCTTCGCCAATACCGTCGCCGCGTTGGAGAAGTCCGGGAGAACACTGCAACGGGTATCGGCAGTGTTCTTCAATCTCGCCAGTTCCCATGCAACCGAAAACATCCAACAGATCCAAAGTGAAATTTCTCCCCGTCTGGCGGAGCACCAGGACAGCATCTACCTCAATAAGAACCTCTACCTGCGGCTCACCCAGGTTGATCCGGGCTCGGAGAATCTTGATTCCGAGTCGCGCCGGCTTCTTGAGGAGTACCTGAGGGCCTTCACGCGTTCGGGAGCACAGCTGGAGGATCGTGCGCAGCAGCGGTTGCGGGAGCTGAACAGCCAGCTGTCGACGCTCGGCACGCAGTTCTCGCAGCTGGTGATGAACGGTGCCAACGCCTCAGCGCTGCTGGTGGAAGCCGAAGCAGAGCTTGAGGGCCTCTCCGGGGAGGACATATCCTCCGCCGCCGAAGCAGCCAGAACGGCCGGACACGAGGGCAAATACCTACTAAGCCTTGTGCTGCCCACCAACCAGCCCGCCATGGCCTCACTGGCGAACCGGGAGACCCGCCGTCGTCTCTTCAATGCTTCAGTCAACCGGGGAACACGCGACGACGAGTTCAATTCGCTGGACATCGCTAAGACGATGGCTCAACTACGTGCCGAGCGGGCCGAACTGCTCGGGTTCGAAAACCATGCTTCCTATGCCACCGACGACCAGACAGCACCGTCGTTGGCGGCGATCCACACGATGATGGACCGGTTGGCGCCGGCCGCAGTCGATAACGCCAAGGCTGAAGCGGACATTCTCGCCGACGTCGCGGGCCACGATCTTGAGCCATGGGATTGGGCCTTCTATTCGGAGCAGGTCCGCAGGGATAAGTACGACGTCGACCTTGCCGCCTTGCGTCCGTATTTCGAGCTGGAACGCGTCCTGCAGGATGGTGTCTTCTTTGCGGCGAACAGGCTTTATGGCCTGACCTTCGAGGAACGGAAGGAGTTGCCCGGATACCATCCTGACGTACGCGTCTGGGAAGTTAAGGAGGAAGACGGAACCGGGCTCGGTCTCTTCCTCGGCGACTACTACACCCGGGACACGAAAAATGGCGGTGCCTGGATGAACCCGCTCGTCGAACAGTCCGGACTCTTTGGCACCAGGGCCGTCGTCGTCAACAACCTGAATATCCCTAAGCCGCCCGCCGGCGAACCGACACTTATGACCTATGACCAGGTCACAACCATGTTCCACGAATTTGGGCACGCCCTGCACGGTCTGTTCTCTGACGTAAGGTATCCGATGTTCTCAGGCACGAGCGTTCCGAGGGACTTCGTCGAGTATCCCTCCCAGGTGAACGAAATGTGGATCCTGTGGCCGGAAATCCTGGACAACTATGCCAAGCATTATAAGACGGGTGAAGCACTCCCCCAGGAGTCGATCGACAAGCTGGTCGCTGCGCAACAATGGGGCGAAGGTTTTGCGACCACCGAGTATCTCGGCGCTGCCCTATTGGACCTTGCATGGCATGAACTGGCCCCGTGCACGGATGTCCCAGACCCATTGGCGTTTGAAGCCGAAGCATTGGAGCAGGCGGGCGTGGCCTTGAACCTGGTGCCGCCGCGCTACCGCACCGGATATTTCAAACACATTTTCGCCGGGGGTTATGCTGCCGGTTACTACTCCTATATCTGGAGCGAAGTCATGGATGCCGACACGGTGGAGTGGTTCAAGGCCAATGGCGGACTAACCAGGGAGAACGGAGACCATTTCCGCAAGGAATTGCTGTCAAGGGGCTTCAGTATTGATCCGCTGGATGCCTTCCGTAATTTCCGCGGACGAGACGCCGGGATCGCACCTTTGCTGAAGCGGCGCGGGCTGGAGTAAGAAGCCGGGGAAGCCAGAGCGAACTCCCCAGAATGAAAAAGCTGAGGGTGAGCGGTCAATCGACCGCCCACCCTCAGCTTTGACTACTACTTCAGCTGTTACAGATTAAGCCGCGTGGATTACCAGCCGCGTTCGGCGAGCCGGTGCGGCTCGGGAATCTGGTCCACATTGAGGCCAACCATCGCCTCGCCGAGACCACGCGAGACGTCGGCCAGAACGTCCGGGTCGTCGTAAAACGTCGTTGCCTTGACGACGGCGGCGGCCCGGGCGGCCGGATTGCCGGACTTGAAGATTCCGGATCCAACAAAGACACCATCGGCACCGAGCTGCATCATCATGGCTGCATCAGCCGGCGTCGCGATTCCACCGGCTGTGAAGAGGACAACGGGAAGTTTGCCTGCAGTGGCTATTTCCTTGACCAATTCATATGGCGCCTGCAGTTCCTTTGCCGCCACGTACAACTCGTCCTCAGGCATCGAGGAGAGTCGCTTGATCTGTGCACGGATCTGACGCATGTGCGTCGTGGCGTTCGAGACGTCGCCCGTTCCTGCTTCGCCCTTGGAGCGAATCATGGCTGCACCCTCATTGATCCGGCGCAAAGCTTCACCCAGGTTCGTGGCACCACACACGAAGGGGACCTTGAAGTTCCACTTGTCGATGTGGTTAGTGTAGTCCGCCGGTGTAAGTACTTCGGACTCGTCAATGTAGTCGACCCCGAGTGACTGCAGGATCTGGGCTTCAACGAAGTGGCCGATCCGGGCTTTGGCCATCACGGGGATGGAAACCGAATTGACGATGCTGTCGATCATGTCCGGATCGCTCATGCGGGAGACGCCGCCCTGGGCGCGGATATCTGCTGGAACGCGCTCAAGCGCCATTACGGCAACAGCACCCGAATCTTCGGCGATTCGTGCCTGTTCCGCGGTGACGACGTCCATGATGACGCCGCCCTTGAGCATTTCCGCCATACCGCGCTTGACGCGGCTGCTGCCGGTGACCGGAGCCGGCTTCGATGTTTCAGTGATGGACACAGAGAGCCCCTAAGAATCGAGAAAAGATGTCCCCTAATTCTATGCCGCCCGGCAACGTTCGCCGAACAACGGTTACTCGGGTGAACGAAACGCGCCTCCACACGGGCTTCAATCCACGGCGGAGCGTGGTTCCAAGGCCTGTCGCCGCACGGTGAAGATACGCTGCAGCACGGTGATGAAACTGGCTATGGCAAGCAGGACGAGCACCACCAGCAGGAATGGTTCAGGCAGTCCAAGACCGGTGAACCCAGTGGTAACCAGGACGGCGACCAAGCGTTCCGAGCGTTCCGCGATGCCGACATTAGCCGTCATGCCCAGTCCCTCGGCGCGGGCTCTGGCATAGGAGACGAGGCTGCCGAGGACGAGGCAGGCCAACGCCAGCACGGCAATGGTGGGATTGTTCCCGCCGGTGAAGAACCAAATGATCAGTCCGCTGAACACTGCCGCGTCGCCGAAACGGTCCAAGGTTGAATCGAGGAAGGCTCCCCATGTACCGGTCCGTCCGAGCATCCGGGCCATCAGCCCGTCAACAATGTCCGAGAATACAAACACCGTAATAAATACCGTTCCCCAGAACAGCTCCCCCATCGGGTAGAAAACCATTGCCCCGGCCGATACCCCCAAAGTTCCGGTGACGGTGACGGCATCCGGGGAAACCTTCAACCGGATCAACAGCCGTGCCAGGGGGGTGAAGATTCCGGCGAAGAACGCGCGGGCATATTTGTTGAGCATGCGCTGCGCCTTTAGTCCGCGTCGCCGTTTGAACCGGAGTCGGTCGGCCATGCCTCGGAAACAAGTTCCCGCACTTCGTCAAGGGTCTGCGTGATGGCCTTTGTCTGCGCGATAATCGGCAGGAAGTTCCCGTCTCCGCCCCACCGCGGGACGATGTGCTGGTGCAGGTGTGCGGCGATTCCGGCCCCACCGGTATTGCCCTGGTTCATACCCAGGTTGAAGCCGCTGGGCTTGGCCACCTCCCGCAGTACTCGCATGGCGGTCTGGGATAGCTCGGCTATTTCGGCCGTTTCCGCCACGGTGATGTCGGTGTAGTCAGGTACATGACGGTAAGGGCAAATGAGCAGATGACCGGGGTTGTAAGGAAACAGGTTCAGCACGACAAAGGCGTGGACTCCCCGGTGTACGATCAGTGACTCTGCATCGGAGCGGGTCGGCGCCGCGCAGAACGGGCAGTCATCCTGATGCTTGAATTGATCCTGCCCACCCTTGATGTAGGCCATACGGTGTGGGGTCCACAGGCGCTGGAAGCTATCGGGCACACCTGGAATCGTGAAGTCGTCGGTGATTCCGCCGTCGTCGTCCATCTCCCCGGCTGCCTGCTTTCCTGTGGCCACCCGTCCTACCTTTCCCGGTTTCGTACCGCTTCAATAATGCGGTTGACGGCTTCGTCGACCGGGACGCCGTTATCCTGGCTGCCGTCACGGAAGCGGAATGAGACCGCACCTGCGTCGACATCCTCGCCGCCGGCGATCAGCACGAAGGGGATTTTTTCCTTGCTGGCGGTGCGGATCTTCTTCGGGAAGCGGTCAGAGCTGATATCCACTTCGGCCCGGATGCCTTCGTCTTTGAGCCTGTCTACGACGTCGAACATGTAGTCGTTGAAAGCATCCGCAACCGGAATGCCGACTACCTGCACGGGGGCCAGCCAAGCTGGGAAAGCACCGGCATAGTGTTCGGTCAGCACGCCCATGAACCGTTCGATGGAGCCGAACAAGGCGCGGTGGATCATCACCGGGCGCTGACGTGAGCCGTCGGCGGCCTGGTACTCGAGTTCAAACCTTTCGGGCGTGTTGAAGTCCAGCTGAATGGTGGACATCTGCCACGTCCGCCCGATCGCGTCACGGGCCTGCACGGAGATTTTCGGGCCGTAGAACGCAGCTCCGCCGGGATCCGGAACCAGTTCCAGCCCGGAAGCCTCCCCCACTTCGGCAAGCGTCTTCGTGGACTCATCCCAGATCTCATCGGAACCGACGAATTTTTCCTCATTCTTAGTGGAAAGCTCCAGGTAGAAGTCCTCCAGTCCGTAGTCCTTCAGGAGGCCGAGAACGAATTCCAGCGTCTTGGTCAGCTCGTCCTTCATCTGCTCACGGGCACAAAAGAGGTGGGCATCATCCTGTGTCATGCCACGGACGCGTGTCAGTCCATGCACCACCCCGGACTTCTCGTAGCGGTAGACCGATCCGAACTCGAACATTCTCAACGGCAGTTCACGGTAGGAACGCCCGCGCGAACGGAAGATCAGGCAGTGCATGGGGCAGTTCATCGGTTTGAGGTAGTAGTCCTGCCCGGGTTTGCGCACTGTGCCGTCGTCGTTCAGTTCCTCGTCTACATGCATCGGCGGGAACATTCCGTCCCGGTACCAGTCCAAATGACCGGAAACTTCGTAAAGCTTTCCCTTGGTGATATGCGGCGTATAGACGAAGTCGTAGCCGGCCTCGACGTGGCGCTGGCGGGAATAGTCCTCCATCACCTTGCGGATAATGCCGCCCTTGGGGTGAAACACCGGCAGGCCGGAACCAAGCTCGTCGGGAAAGGAAAAAAGGTCCAGTTCGCTGCCCAGTTTGCGGTGGTCTCGTCGTTCGGCTTCAGCGATGCGTTCCTGGTAGGCCTTCAGATCCTCTTTGGTCGGCCAGGCCGTGCCGTAAATCCGCTGCAGCTGCTTGTTCTTCTCGCTGCCGCGCCAATAGGCCGCGGCCGAACGGGTCAACGCGTAGGCATTGGAGATTATTTTGGTATTGGGCAGGTGCGGGCCCCGGCACAGATCTTTCCAGACCGTCTCGCCGCTCTTGCGGTCGACGTTGTCATAAATGGTGAGCTCGCCGGCACCGACCTCAACGGAAGCGCCTTCGGCACCGTCCAGTTCGGCGTCGAGTTCAGCCTCCGCCGATTCGCCCTTCAGGCCGATCAACTCGAGTTTGTAGGGCTCGTCGGCCATTTCCTGTCTGGCTTCTTCCTCCGATACCGCCCGGCGCCGAAAGAGTTGATTGCTGTTGACGATCTTGAGCATCATCTTTTCGAGCTTCTTCAGGTCCTCGGGGGTGAAGGGCTCGTCGACGTCGAAATCAAAGTAGAAACCATCGGTGATATAGGGGCCAATCCCCAATTCCGCGTCGTCCCGCAATTGCTGAACAGCCTGTGCCATGACATGGGCAGTGGAATGCCGCAGTACGTTGAGCCCGTCTTCGGAACCAATCTCGACACCATCAACCTGCGCACCGTCGTCGTGGATTGGTGCATCCAGGTCCTTCAACTCACCATTGACACGTACGACGACGATGTCCCGCTGTCCTGCGAACAGTTCAGCACCGGTAGTGCCCGGGGTCACCTTATTCTCTTCGCCGTTGACGATGAGGGTGATGTTGTTGGGCACGTCGGTCTCCTGAAATCGGGTCGTGGGCTATTGGAACAGCAGCATACCGGGGCCACTGTCAGCCTTCACCGATGTTATCGCCCATAGCGTCGGCGCCACCAATCTTGAAGGTCCACCGAGTCGCAGCCCGCGCGAGGCCTCGGGGGACAATGTCTCCCCCGGTGGAAGGGTTATCGTCCAAGGGCAAGAGGTTTGCGGTTTCGCGCCAAGGGCAAGGTTTCGGTATTGGATAGATCCCAAGCGTTCGTAGCCTGCAGACTCATTCCTCTTGGTCCTGTGCGGCGCGTCAGTCCCTTGATCAACAGCAGCCGGGTGCCGAAGAGCAGCGGCCCGGCCTGCTCCTGCGCTTCATGGAAGAATGTGCAGTCCACACAGCCGGTGCCATCGTCGATGCTGATAAAGACCACCCGGCGACCTCCACGCATCGGTGGAGTCTGGGTTGCGACACGGATTCCGGCCACCATTACTTCAGTGCCGTTACGCAGGCCCAGCAGATTCGCTGATTCCGTCACTCCCAGCTCCTCCAGGATCGGGCGGTAGCTGTCCATTAGATGGGCGCTGACATCCAGGGCCAGCAGATCCAGCTCCGTCCGGACTTTCTCCTCCATCGGCGGCTCCGGCAGGGCAGGTTTCAAATTGGTCAGTTCAAGATCGCCGAGGGGCAGTGATAACTGCCCCTCGATGGGTTCATGCTTGCGTTGTGCCGGGCGGGAAGGGGAACTGTTGAGGTGGTGGATTAAGTCCGCACGGCTGCCGGTGCCATGTACGTGTTGATTCAAGGAATCAAATGCGCCCAACTGCGCCAGCCGCTTCATGCTGGCCCTTCCGACTCTGGCACGGGTGCGCAGATCTGCGAGCGAATCGTAGGGTTGGCCGGCCACAATACGTTTGAGTTCAGTATGGGAAAGTCCGTAGATTCCGGCCAGACTCAACCGGATGCCCAGTTTCCCGTCAGCAATACGTTCCACCCGGTATTCGCCGGTGCTGCGGTTAATGTCCAGAGGCAGGATCGGTATACCCATCCGCCGGGCCTCCGCCACCAGCAATCGGCGCGGATACATACCCGGATCGTGTTCCCAGATCCCGGCCAGGAAAGCTTCGGGATGATGTGCTTTGAGCCAGGCTGACTGGTAGGTGGGTACGGCAAATGCCGCCCCATGGGCCTTGCAAAAGCCAAAACTACCGAAGGCTTTGAGCGTATTCCAAACCTTGTCCACCACTGCGGGGGGATAACCTCTTGCTGCCGATTCCTTCCGGAAAAAGTCCTCCACCCCTGGTTCGGCCTCTCCGCTGCCAAGCAGCCGCCGGAGCTCGTCCGCCTTGGCCATGCCGCAGCCGGTGAAGACGTCAAAGGTCCGCAGCACTTGTTCATGGAAGACCGTCACCCCGTGGGTTTCGGCGAGCGCCGGTTTGAGGTCCGGATGCGGGTAGCTCTCGGGAGCCCATCCATGCCGGTGCTCCAGGAACGGGCGGACCATATCGGACTTCATCGGCCCTGGACGGAACAATGAAATATCGATAATCAGGTCGTTGAATTCGCGCGGGGCAAGTTTGCCTATCAGCTCCCGTTGTCCCGGCGACTCAATCTGGAAACAGCCCAAAGTATGTGTGCTGCGGATCAGCTCGTACGTCGGCTCATCATCGAATGGCACAGCCTCGAGATTAATCCGGCCGTCCGCGGCGACGTAATCAGGAACGCAGCCGGACTCGTCCTGGTGCCTGCCTGCTTGAGCAACCTCCTGGCGTGATGGGTGGATACGGATAATCTCCTTCAGCGCATAGGCCATCGCACTTTGCATCCGCACTCCCAGCACGTCCAGCTTCAGCATTCCCATCGGATCCATGTCGTGCTTATCGAACTGCGACATCGGCAGCCCCAGTCCGCTGGGTTGGACCGGGGTGCGGTCCAGCAGGTTCTTGTCCCCCAGAATCACGCCGCACGGGTGCATTGAAATATGCCGTGGCAGCCGGTCCAGCCGTTCTGTCAGATCCACCAGCAGATCCAGTTGCTGATTCTGTTCCACCCTGGAGGAAAAGTCCCGCAGCTCCGGTTTTTCGGCCATGGCTTCACGGAACTTTGCAGCCGAAAACCGCCACAGTTGTTTGGCGATGGCGCCGACATCGTCCTCATTCATTCCCAGCGCAAGCCCGGCGTCACGGACGGCGCCCCGGGCACGGTAGCCGTTCTGCATACTCATCAGCGTGACTCGTTCAGCCCCGAACCGTTCGAAAATCCGGTGGTAGACATTGTGCCGCTCGGCGCTTTCAACATCGATGTCGATATCCGGCAGCGTTGAGCGGTCCTGCGAAAGGAAACGCTCAAAGATCAGATCGTGGTTGAGCGGGTTCACCTGGCTGACATTAATCAGATAGTTCACCAGGGACGAGGCCCCCGATCCCCTGGCCGCAGCCCGGACACCCATTTCAATGATCATCTTCGAAACCTCGGCCACGGTCAGGAAATAGGAGGAGAACCCCAGCCGGTCAATGATCTGCATTTCATGATTTAACCGTTCCCGGAGCTTCCGCTCCTCCGCCCCGGAAATGCCGCCGAACCTGCGGCCGATGCCCGCCTCGCACCGCTGCCAGAGCTCGGCTACCGGGTCCTGGTCGATCCCGATCACCGATGCTTCGGGAACGACAGGCTGTTTCCACCCCATATCAGCCGCCGGATCCATCCTGCAGCGGTCGGCCAACTTCTCTGTAGCCGACAGCAGGTCGGCGGCGCCGGATGTACCAAGATCCGCAGCTTTGGCGATCTCCTTGGCCAGCGATTCCATCTGTGCCGGCGTTTTCAGCCATCCCTGCCCGTTCGGCTGCAGGTCGGTCAACTTCTCCAGAGCAGTCAGTGCCCGGGCGGAATCCAGCACATCAGCGGTGGCTGCACCATCAATTCCGCAGTACCGCACCGCATTGGTCAGTACGGCGGGAACATTGCGTTCCCTGGCCAGTTTGAACAACCGCACTCCATGGGCGGTACTCAATGCCTCGCCTGGCGGACTCAAGTGTGTCACCACTTCGGCCGTCACCGAACCGGCTGGAAGCACTGCCAGCCACCGGGTAAACAACGAACGGGCGGTGGAATAACTGCGGGTCCGCAATGCTTGGCCGACATCGGAATGCGGGCCAATCAGTACTGTCAGCACAGGGTTGAGAGTGACTGGATCCAGGCACCGTGAGGCCAGCTCCTCCAAGGTGACGCCGACATGCTTACGTGATTGCGCGCCGGTATTCGCATGGGCATCGGAAATCAGCCGGCACAGTGCCCGGTAGCCTGCTCCCTGCAATTCGCCATGGGCAAGTACGACGACGCGGCCGCTCACCTGAGCGTCGCGCAGCACGGCCAGATCCACACCCACGATTGGATCAATGCCTGCCGCCATGCAGGCTTTCAGATGCTTGACTGTGCCATAAAGACCGTCACGGTCCGTGCAGGCTAAAGCGTCCGCCCCGTCGCCGGCAGCCGTCCCGGCCATGTCTTCGGGCCAGGAGACGCCATAGTGTGCACTGAAGGCGGTTGAAACGTGCAGATGGGTGAAGCTCATATATATCCGGGGAAGAGTTTCCGCACAGTCCTATGCACTCAAGTCCTGTACGGCATCGTGAATTTTCAATAACCGCCAGCGTCCTGAATCCACCTGGTGCACTATGTCCAGGGTCCGCAGCTCCGACCTGTCACTGACTCTTGCCTGCACACGCCAGATCTCATGATCCACCAGTCCAGCGCCGCGGCCCCGCTCGGCCCGTAACTCCTCTTCCCACCATTTGCGCCGTTGATACCAGCGCAACGGTTCCGCTTCGATCTCGTATGTCCGGTTCTGCCAGACCAGACTTAGAGGCTGCCCCGCAGACGAACACACCACTTCCACCGACTCGCTGAAGACACCCAACTCCAGTCACCTCCCAACGCAATCCCACACCATTCTCGAATATCTGTTCGAGTAAGTTCAAGTTTACTCCTGTGCACCGACAAAACACAGATGTCCTTAAACCTGCAGGTGAGAGGGCACGCGACGCCTGGGAACGACGGGAAATGAGACAACCGTCCAGTGTGAAACGGTCAGGGGATCCTTCAGAAACTGCTGCGCTGAACCTTCAGCTCAAGCTCGATGAAAGCTTCAATCATGGAACGGTAAGTTGCTTCAACCACTTCCGGGCTGACCTTCGATTCGGCGGCGAGGGATCGAACGGTGGAGATCACCTGCTCGACGCGCTGGGGTGAACGGACCGCGGCTGCATCTTCCTTCAACGTGCCGGCGATCCGCACCAGCCGTTCACGCCGGGCAATCAATGCCACCATCTCTTCATCTATTTCGTCGATGGCAGTACGGACGTCGTCCAGTTGCTGTTTATGGGCATTATCGTCATCGGTGACCATTTAGTGAGAATATCGATGTATGCAACCTCATGTCGACGTTCTGACCCTTGGTGTCCGTGACCTGGAAGCGTCCCGGCGGTTCTACCTGGATGGCCTGAAATGGGCGCCGACGATGGATGTCGCTGCCGAAGTGGTCTTCATCCAGGTGGGACATGGCTTGCTGCTGGCACTGTACGACATTGAAAAACTTGCTGCCGAAGCCGGTGCCGACCTTCAGTCCGGAGCCGTACCCCCGATCTCGCTGGGACACAACGTACACAGCGAGGAAGAAGTCGACGCTGTCCTGGCCCAGGCCGGGAATGCGGGCGGAAGCATCATCGCAGCCGGACGGAAGATGAGCTGGGGCGGATACTCCGGCTACTTCGCCGATCCGGACGGTTTTCGCTGGGAAGTCGTCTGCAATCCCGGGCTAAGCGTGGAAGCGGATGGCACTGTGCGCATCGGATCTGCCGAGTAACCGCATCGGCAGATGCGCTCAAAACGTTCGAAGCGGAATCACTGTGACTAAACCATAATGGAAACATGTGTGGCAGATACGTGATGGCACGAAGCACCGGCGACCTTGTCGCGTCGTTCAATGTCGACGAATCTTTTGAAGGGGAGATCGTTCCTTCCTACAACGTTGCACCGACCGACGAAGTCCCGCTTGTCATCGAGCGCCATGCCGGAAGCACGGAACAAAGCCGGCAGTTGGCAACAGCACGGTGGGGTCTCGTCCCGTCCTGGTCAAAGGACCGGAAGTCGGCAGCCCGTCTTATCAACGCCCGGATGGAAACCATCACTGAGAAACCCTCGTTCCGGCAGGCCGCTTCACGACGGCGGGCGCTGGTGGCGGCCGACGGATATTTCGAATGGCAAAAAACCGTAGAGGGCAAAATACCGACGTACCTCCACGGCGGCGACGGCGGAATTCTCGCCTTCGCTGGTCTCTACGAGTACTGGCCCGATCCGGCCCTGCCGGAGGGCCATCCGGAGAAATGGCTGCGGACGTGCACAATTATCACCACCAGCGCAACAGATGCGCTCGGTCACATTCATGACAGAACGCCCCTGATTGTCCCGCCCAGCCTCTATTCCGACTGGTTGGATACGGCCGTCAGGAACCCTGCCGACGTGCAACAGCTTTTGGACGCGATGCCGGAACCCAAGCTCACCCCGCGGGTTGTCAGCTCGAAGGTCAACAGCGTCCGCAACAATGGTCCGGAATTGATTGAGGCAGCAAGCTGAAGCACATCCGCCACCGCCACGAGCGGGAATGACTGGCGATGAGGAAGCGTTGAGACCAGTGATAACGACATTGCCGCGGATAATGCGGCCCTGAATCTGAACCAAGGAGCTAAACCGTGGAGTACACCCCGGACGCCGGCAGCATCACCATGTTCTCGACCACCTGGTGCGGATATTGCCGCCGGCTGAAGTCACAGCTGGATGCAAAGGGTATTGGCTACCAGGAAATCAATATTGAAGAGGTCGAGGGAACTGCCGCTCTGGTGGAGACCCTCAACGGCGGCAACCAAACCGTGCCGACCGTTCTCTTCCCCGATGGTTCAAGTGCTACGAACCCGTCGCTGGCAGAGGTTCAGAGCCGCCTCGCGGCCTAATACTCCTTCTCCCCCGCCTCCACCGCAAAGGGCAGCCGGTTTTCCGACGGCGGGAGCGGGCAGGTGGCATGCCCGGTGAACGAGCATGGCATATTCACGGCACGGTTGAAATCCAACATCACGTTGCCGTCCTCGTCCGGGGCCGGAATATACAGCGCCCGGCACAGGCTCGACGTGCTGGCCCCGGACGTTCCGTCGGTAAACAGCACCTGGAATGAATCCGGCTCCGTGCCGGGGAATGCCGTCAGCCGCTGCGTCTGCCCATAGGCGGTGAATTCAATCGTCCCCGGGGATAGGTACTCGTGGTGCACCGACCGCACCACCGAGCCCACAGTGACGGTATGCCGGTCGGCCCGGAACCGGCCGGCAAACTGCCAGCGCGGATCCGGTTCAAATGTCGCCACACCCTTGAACGCATCCAGAGCCGGGGCGTCCGGGTGGCGTGGCCGCAGGAAGCAGTAACCGCCGCGTCGGGCGATTTCCACCGCGAAGGCCTCAGTGCGAACCGTTACGGACTCCCGTTCGTGAAGCGTTCCAAACGCGTAGCGGCCGGAAACAGGCTCGCCTTCGACGAAGAGTTCCTCTCCTTCGTCCAACTCCACCACGATTCCGCTGCGGTCGCTCGACCAGGTTCCCGGGACGCCGTCGTACTTCTGCGGGTCGCTGCTCAGCCAGTGCATCGCCGTGACGGATAGCCAGCCAAATGGCTCCGCCAGCTTCGCCTCACGGGTCAAATGCCACGCTTTCCATTCCTTCATAAAGGTCCGCTGATCGATTGTTGGAACGGAAGCGGCGGGTTCACTCATGACTTCATCATAGGAACCGCCGAGGGGTTTTTCCTATGATGGGGGGACGACGCTTTACCAAACATGCGGCCAATCAGGTTTTTCGGCCGCCGGAGAGGATAATCAACGTGGTTCATAAAGTACGCGGAGTCATTGCCCGCGCGAAAGATGCAGACGTGACCGTGGAGACCATCCTCGTTCCTGATCCGGGCCCGGGCGAGGCCTTGGTGGATATCATCACCTGCGGCGTCTGCCACACGGACCTGCATTACAAGCAGGGCGGAATCAACGATGACTTCCCCTTCCTGCTGGGACACGAGGCCACCGGCGTCGTCAACGCCGTTGGTGAGGATGTCACCGAGGTTGCCCCGGGCGACAAAGTAATCCTGAACTGGAGGGCCGTCTGCGGCCAGTGCCGGGCATGCAGCCGCGGCGAACCCCAGTACTGCTTCGACACCGCCAACGCGACGCAGAAGATGACGCTCGAAGACGGCACGGAGCTCTCCCCAGCCCTCGGCATCGGCGCCTTTGCGGACAAGACACTCGTGGCGGCCGGTCAGTGCACCAAGGTGGACCCGGATGCGGACGCTGCGGCAGTCGGATTGCTCGGATGCGGCGTCATGGCAGGCATCGGCGCCGCGATGAACACCGGCAATGTCGGCCGTGGCGACTCGGTGGCGGTCATCGGCTGCGGCGGCGTCGGTACGGCGTCTATCGCGGGTTCACAGCTGGCGGGTGCGACGACGATCATCGCCGTCGACATTGATCCCAGCAAGTTGGAGAAGGCCAAGTCAATGGGCGCAACGCACACCATTAACTCGAAGGAAACCGATCCGGTGGAGGCCATCCGGGAACTCACCGGAGGCAACGGAGCCGACGTCGTGATTGATGCCGTGGGCCGTCCCGAAACCTACACTCAAGCGTTCTATGCCCGCGATCTGGCCGGCACGGTGGTACTGGTCGGAGTTCCCACGCCCGATATGAAGATTGAGCTGCCGTTGCTGGACGTGTTCGGCCGCGGCGGGGCGCTCAAGTCGTCCTGGTATGGCGACTGCCTGCCCTCACGCGATTTCCCCATGCTGGTCGACCAGTACCGGCTGGGCAGGCTGGATCTGGGGGCCTTCGTAACTGAACGAATAAAGCTGGATCAGATCGAGGAGGCGTTCACCAAAATGGGAGAAGGCAAGGTTCTCCGATCGGTGGTGGAACTCTAATGACTGAGACTGCAAACAGCTCCGCCCTCCGGATCGACCACCTCGAGACCGCCGGAACGTTTTCCCTCGACGGCGGTACTTGGGAAGTTGAGAACAACGTCTGGCTCGTGGGAAACGATGAGGAATGCATCATCATTGACGCCCCGCACGACGCCAGCGCGATCATCGATGCCGTCGGTGGCCGACAAGTTGTCGCGATTCTGCTGACGCATGGCCACGACGACCATATCAAGGCAGTGCTGGAGCTCGCCGATACTGTTGGCGGTCCGATTTACCTGCATTCCTCGGACTGGATGCTGTGGGAGCGCGTCTTCCCCAGCGTGGATCCGAGCCATGAGATTCAGGACCGGGACATTTTCGAGATTGCGGGGCAACGGATCAAGGCGCTCCATACCCCTGGCCACTCGCCCGGTTCCACATGCTTCTATTTGGCCAGTGAAGGTGTGGTTTTCACCGGCGACACGCTCTTCCAAGGCGGGCCCGGTGCCACCGGACGTTCGTTCAGCGATTTCGAAGTGATTATGGAGTCGATCCGCGACCGGCTCTTCACCCTGCCGCCTGAGACCGTCGTCCACACCGGCCACGGCGGCTCAACCACCATCGGGGCGGAGGCTCCGCACTTGGAGGAATGGCTGGCGCGCGGCGAATAAACGCAGCCACTACGGCGATCGCAAGGTCGCCGGTGGTGTGTCTGACGGCGGTAACGTCGCCGGCAGCGTACGACGGCGGCAGGCTCACCGAGGTGGGTCTGCCGCCGTTGCTGTGTGTGAAGCAAAGTGCTGGAACGATCCAGGTTGCAGTGTGGCATGTGCAGAGTAGGACGTTAATACGGCGGTTCGCACCTTATCGACCGTCAGGCCCGGTACCAGATCTTCCGCCGCTCCTGCGGTCGCTAGATTCCACTCCAGGTCCAATGCCGCATAGACATCGGTCAAGACCGCCCGAATCGATGCCGAATCCTCAACCACGATGGAGGAAGAAAACAGCCAGGCACCGGACACCACGCGCTGGGCCGTACCAACGAGCTTGAGGGCTGACGCTGGAACCCCCAAACCTTGAGGACCGTCGCCGGCGTCCGCTGTCAGCGACCCTTCTGTCCCGTTGGGAATTCCGTGCACGGTAAATTCTCCGGGGCAATACTCCCCCGGGATCTCCCCCACGCCGGCGTTCACGCCGGTCGATCTCAGAGCCGCAGTCAGCAAATCCGCGAAAAAGGCGAAGCGTTGCTTTGTCCCCGCGATGGAATCATCGGAGGGCTCGACGTGATCGACGACGAGACAGCCTTGATGGTAAGCCGCCGCCCGTCCTCCCGCCCGCCGGATCAATGGGACGAAACCATGGACCAGACAAGCTTGCCGGGCTGCTTCAAATCCGGGCAGCCGCGTATCCCGCTGTCCGAAAGCCACAGTCGGCTGCGGCACGTAGAACCGAAGTGAAGGGCTCAGCTGTCCATTCCGGGCTGCCTGAAGCAAGCCGATGCCGTGCTCCAGATCGGCGGCGGCGCCAAGCGTGGACTCTTGCTGGATTACGGATATCCTGTCCGCTATCCCGGGCGGAAGTTCAGCTGAGGAACCCATACGATTGAAGGCGGCAGTCAGCCAGCGGGCAGCTGGCGGACGGTCAGGATTTGTTCGGCGCGGCCAAAGGGGCCGTCTGTGTCGTTGAGGATTGTTGAGGTGAGCCCGACTCCGTCGGCTGCGAAGGTGACACTCGTGTCCAACCCCAGCAACTCACCCGATGGCTGGCGGTACAAGTGCATTTGCAGATCGAGATTCGGGAACATGAAGCTTCCGGGTCCCGGCGGAACCCTCGATGAAACTCCGTTGGCCGTATCGATCAAGCCCAGAAGGTGGACGAAGTCGGGGGTCTGGAGACCCTCGATCATTCCGTACGGTGAGCGGATCCATGCCTGTCCGCTTCCCCTCCGGTGGCCCGGAATTACGCGGATGTCCAAAGAGGCGATGTAACCACCTGGCCACTCATCCATGCCGTCCCAGGGAACGGCTTGTTCCACGCCGGGCATGGCCTTATCTTCGAATGCAGCCACCGCCGCGGTGTCGCTCTTGATCAACCGCCACGCTGTGGCCCTTACTGCAGTTCTCCCGCCGGCGGACATCTCCGCCTGGATCAGTTCAATCGTCCGGCCGGGGCGGATGGTTGTCGTCGTAACTTCGAATTCGCCGCCCGGAATCATCCCCAGGATCTCGTAACTGATCCGGGCCATCCGCATGTCCGGCCTCGGCTCGTGCTGCTCAAGGCAATGCGCGATCAACCCGGAGACGGGGGCCATGTGCTGCTCTTCCGGATTCCAGGCGCCCTGTGCGAGGATCGTCGATTCAAATCGGCCATCGCCCAGCTGGCGGTAATACGAGTCAGTCATGGTGCCTTTAATGTGGTCGGGACAGGTCCGGCTTCATTATTCCCCACTTCGATAAACTTGCGCATTTCGTATGCCAGGTTAGGTGGTGACTAGAAGTCCCAGTCTTCGTCTTCGGTGTTCACGGCCTTGCCGATCACGTAGGAAGACCCGGAACCGGAGAAGAAGTCGTGGTTCTCATCCGCGTTCGGTGACAGCGCCGAGAGGATCGCCGGATTGACGTCCGTGACGCTGCTGGGGAACATCGCTTCGTAGCCGAGATTCATCAGCGCCTTGTTGGCGTTGTAATGCAGGAACTTCTTGACGTCCTCACTCAGTCCAACGCCGTCGTAGAGGTCATGGGTGTACTGGACTTCATTTTCATACAGTTCATATAGCAGTTCGAACGTGTAGTCCTTGATCTCCTGCCGGCGCTCTTCGGAGACTTTCTCCAGTCCACGCTGGAACTTGTAGCCGATGTAATAGCCGTGGACGGCTTCATCGCGGATGATCAGGCGAATCAGATCCGCCGTGTTCGTCAGCTTGGCCCGTGAGGACCAGTACATCGGCAGGTAGAAGCCGGAGTAGAAGAGGAAAGACTCCAGCAGCGTGCTGGCTACTTTGCGTTTGAGCGGGTCGTCACCGACGTAGTACTCCATGACGATCTGCGCCTTGCGCTGCAGGTTCTCATTCTCGGTGGACCAGCGGAAGGCGTCATCGATTTCCTTCGTGGAACACAACGTGGAAAAGATCGACGAGTAGCTCTTCGCATGCACGGATTCCATGAAGGCGATGTTGGTGTACACCGCTTCCTCGTGCGGCGTGATCGCATCCGGAATCAGGCTGACGGCGCCGACAGTGCCCTGGATCGTATCCAGCAGGGTAAGGCCGGTGAATACCCGCATGGTCAACTGCTGCTCCTCTGGAGTCAGTTGGTTCCATGACTGGACATCATTGGACAGGGGAATCTTTTCGGGCAGCCAGAAGTTATTGACCAGCCGGTTCCAGACCTCATTGTCCTTTTCGTCCGGAATCCGGTTCCAGTTGATCGCCTCAACGTGGCTGAGCAGTGCCACTTTTTCACTCATGTCGCGTCCTCAAAATTAGTTGGTTGGCTGTGTGGCGGGGGAACGACGACGGCGTGTTCCGCCATCGAAATGTAGTTGCCTTGCGCAATTACAGCATGCAGGAAACACAACCCTCTACCTCAGTCCCTTCAAGAGCCAACTGGCGCAGGCGAATGTAGTAAAGGGTCTTGATGCCCTTGCGCCAGGCGTAGATCTGGGCCTTGTTGATTTCACGGGTGGTGGCGGTGTCCTTGAAGAACAACGTCAATGACAGCCCCTGGTCCACGTGCTGGGTGGCTTCGGCGTATGTATCGATGATCTTCTCGTAGCCGATCTCGTACGCGTCCTGATAGTAATCCAGGTTGTCGTTGGTCAGGTAAGGCGCGGGGTAATACACGCGGCCGAGCTTGCCTTCCTTGCGGATTTCAACCTTGGACGCGACCGGGTGGATCGACGATGTCGAGTTGTTGATGTAGGAGATCGATCCTGTCGGCGGTACTGCCTGCAGGTTCTGGTTGTAGATCCCGTGTTCCATGACCGACGATTTCAGTTCCCGCCAGTCCTCCTGGGTCGGGATGTTTACACCGGCTTCCTCAAAGAGCTCACGGACGCGTTCGGTTTTCGGTTCCCACACCTGGTCGGTGTACTTGTCGAAGTAGCTGCCATTGGCGTAGTCCGACTTCTCGAAGCCGCCGAACGTTTCACCGCGTTCCATCGCGATCCTGTTTGAGGCGCGCAGCGCGTGGTAAACCACGGAGTAGAAGTACATGTTGGTGAAATCCAGGCCTTCTTCGGAGCCGTAGTAGACCCGTTCCCGCGCGAGGTAGCCGTGCAGGTTCATCTGTCCCAGGCCAATCGCGTGCGACTGGTCGTTGCCTTTCTCAATCGAAGGCACGGATGAAATGTGGCTCATGTCGGAGACCGCGGAGAGGCCCCGAATGGCGGTTTCAATGGTCGTACCGAAGTCCGGCGAGTCCATCGCCTTGGCAATATTGAGAGAACCGAGATTGCAGGAGATGTCCTTGCCGACCTCGTTGTACGACAGATCATCGTTATAGGTCGTCGGCTGGGAAACCTGAAGGATCTCTGAGCAAAGGTTGCTCATGATGATCTTGCCGTCGATCGGGTTCGCCCGGTTCACGGTGTCTTCGAACATCACATAGGGGTATCCGGACTCGAACTGGATCTCGGCCAGGGTCTGGAAGAAGTCGCGGGCCTTGATCTTGGACTTCTTGATCCGTGAATCGTCGACCATCTCGTAGTACTTCTCGGTCACCGAAATGTCGGAGAACGGCATGCCGTAGACGCGTTCCACGTCATAGGGAGAGAACAAGTACATGTCCTCATCCTTCTTGGCCAGTTCAAAGGTGATGTCCGGAATGACGACGCCGAGCGAGAGCGTCTTGATGCGGATCTTTTCGTCGGCATTTTCACGCTTGGTGTCGAGGAACCGGTAAATGTCGGGATGATGTGCGTGCAGGTACACCGCACCGGCTCCCTGGCGGGCGCCAAGCTGGTTGGCGTAGGAGAAGGAATCTTCCAGCAGTTTCATGACGGGGATGACGCCGGAGGACTGGTTTTCGATGTGCTTGATCGGCGCGCCGACCTCACGGATGTTGGTCAACGCGAAGGCAACGCCGCCGCCGCGCTTGGACAGCTGCAGGGCGGAGTTGATGGAGCGGCCAATCGACTCCATATTGTCCTCGATGCGCAACAGGAAACAGGAGACGAGCTCTCCACGCTGCTTCTTGCCCGAGTTCAGGAAGGTGGGTGTTGCCGGCTGGAAGCGGCCGTCAATAATCTCGTTCATCAAATGCGTGGCGAGCTTCTCGTCGCCCCCGGCAAGGGCCAGCGCGACCATGCACACCCGGTCCTCGTAGCGTTCCAGGAAACGCTTGCCGTCGAAAGTCTTCAGCGTGTAGGAAGTGTAGAACTTGAAAGCACCGAGGAAGGTTTCGAACCGGAACTTCTTCTTGTACGCGCGGTCATATAGCTCGCGGATGAAGTTCATCGTGTACTGGTCAAGGACCCCGCGCTCGTAGTAGTCATGCTTGACCAGATAGTCGAGGCGTTCCTCCAGGTCGTGGAAGAACACAGTGTTCTGGTTCACATGCTGCAGGAAGTACTGGTGTGCTGCTTCCCTGTCGGCTTCAAACTGGATCTTGCCGTCCGCTCCGTAGAGGTTCAGCATCGCGTTGAGCTCGTGGTAGCCCAGACCTTCAAACGCCGCCGGCATTGGCTTCTTCTCTGCTACTTCCGGCTCTGCAACTGTCGTGTCCAAAACTCTTCCAATCCCTCATGAACCTTGGCGACGTCGTCGGGCGTGCCCATCAGTTCGAATCTATACAGGTGGGGAACCTGGCACTTGGCTGCAACGATGTCGCCGGCCAAACAGTATGTTTCCCCGAAATTTGTGTTTCCCGCGCCGATAACGCCGCGGATCAGTGAGCGGTTTTCCTCGCAATTGAGGAATTTGATCACTTGCTTCGGCACCGCTCCCTTACCTGAAACTCCACCGTAGGTGGGCAGAATCAGTACGTAAGGTGCTCGTGCGTGAAGGGTTTCTTCTTGGGTGCGAAGCGGGAGTCTTCCCGCCGGCACACCCAGCTTTTCAACAAACCGGTGGGTGTTCCCTGATATCGAAGAAAAGTAGATCAACTGCGCGTCGGTGAAGTTACCCGCCGGACTGTCGTGTGCTCCAGTGGCTGCATCTTTCAGCTCTGCTGTAGCTGGCGATGACATGGGTACTGCTCCTTAGCGTCAATAGCTATGGAAATCAGGCCACCGATGTTGCTGACGACTGAGCAAGTTCGTTGATCTTGTCGGGACGGAACCCGGACCAGTGATCCTTCTCAGTGATGACAACCGGTGCCTGCATGTAGCCGAGGGACCGGACCCGGTCGAGGGCTTCAGGGTCCTGGGACATGTCCACGCTTTGATAGGTGATGCCCTTCTTGTCCAGAGCCCGGTAGGTTGCGTTGCACTGAACGCACGCTGGTTTGGTGTATACCGTTACGGTCATGGTCCCTCTCCCCTTTAGAAGTGTCTCTAACTGCGTTGTAGTGGTGACTGCTGAAGCGACTACATCCGCCTCTTCCTCAAGACGTTGTTTGCCGGTTTCCGGAGTACACCCCGCCAGCTCTGGTGCTGTTCTTCGATACTACATCTAGTGCGCCTTCGTGAATGGCACCCCAACATGATGTATTACAAGTATGTCATTACCGGGACTAATAGTCCACAGTTCCAGCGTCGGATCTTCAGCTGTAAAGCCCGTCTTTTCGCCTTTCCAAGAGCTCCCGTCCACAGCCTGTGGAGGAGAAACCCACAAGTAAAAAGTCCCGTGTCGCCGTACCTTCGGCGTGTCGGAAAGTGCCCCTGGACAGAAAAATGCGGTGCAGTGGATATAACCACCGCACCGCATTTTATGTTCCTGATTTACACCCTCGAAGGCGGAGAGTCAGGTGATGCCGATGCCTCTATCGGCAGTGTCTGGAACAGCTGCTACGAGGACTTGCCCGGCTTGCAAGGTTCCAGTTGAGAGTGAGCGGGCGGGCCCTGCTCACCGGAATGGCTGGGCTTCCCCTGCTCGCCGTTATGAGGTTTGCCCGGTGCCCGGCACGGAGCATCCCCAGTACTGACGGTGACTACCGTGTTGACCTTGGAATCGCCGTAGCCGACTATCCCCATGTAGGCGGCGTTGTGGTCCAGCCCTTCCCAGGACAACTCAATACTCGTCTCAACGCCTTGTTGCGCATCGAGCGTCGATGGCGATGAAACCAGCGGTGTGTCCGTGTCGCTGGATGGAATGGCAAAACCGGTCAGATCGAATGCCGCACGCTTCGAATTCTCCGGGGTGGAGTAGACATTGGCCTGGACCAAATACGTGCCGGCATCGGGCGTGCTGATCTGTACTTTTTCATCGGCGGAGGCTGAGGCGGACTGCCAGAGGGAGTCCGGAGCGCCAGCCGAATCCAAATGGACCACCACAAGATCCAGATCCGCCGTATCGTCGACGGAATCCAGGTCGAAGGTTGCCAAACGGGCGCCTTCAGCGACGTCCATCTCGTAACTTATCGTCTGCCCCGCGGTTCCTTCACCGCTGTGTTCCTTACTGCCCACAGCACCGTCGATTGGAGCTCCCAGGAATCCGTTGACGAACTGACCTTCCTCAGGCGTGAAGAGATGTCCTTTGGCCAGTCCGAATGTGTTCACTGCGATGTCACCATCGAGGCCCGGCGTAACCGCCATGTCGATGCTTCCTTCGGTGCCCTCGCCGGAGACAGTGGCGGGAGCCAGCATGCTCGCGGGTGAGGCCGCCAGCGGCATCCGGACGGTGTTGCCATTGCCGGAGGTCCAGGTCAGGTAGCCGTCGGAGAACGTGTCCATTTCCGCATCCGACCGTTTGAAGGTCACATCAAAGGATTTGGACTGCCCTGCCTCATCAAAAGTCAGCGTCGACGGAGAGACCGTGACGTCAAATCCGGGCATATCCGCATCGGCGGTATACGTGCCAGGTTCTGTTGAGACGACGGTGCGAGTAACGGTGCGCGGTCCTGCCATCGAACCGATGGCGATCGAGGGTTGGTTCAGTTCACTGCCCTCGATATCGGGAACGTCTGTGCCAAGATCGTAGCCAAGGCCCTGAACGTAGCCGAACCAATCGTCCGAACCGGCCGGGAAGTACAGGCCAGGCTGCAGGTAGCGCGTCGGGTCTACATGTCCGGCTCCCTGAGTGAATACATCCTTCACGGGTTCGCCCGAATTGTCGACAAGGTTGTATGCAGTCGTCATGAGTGCCGACTTAACCTCCGCCGGGCTGGCATCCGGTTGTTCGCCCAGGTACAGGGCAGCCAGTCCGGCAACATGCGGTGACGCCATGGATGTACCGGACATCAATACCTGCTGAGGATCTTCACCCTCGGCATTGGCGCCGGCTGCCAGGATCCCTGTCCCAGGTGCCGTGACGTCGGGCTTCAGAATGTTGGAACCGTCCGCCAGTACCGGTCCACGACTCGATGATTCGGCGATCTGCGGTGCCGGAATGACCATCGGATTGACCGCTTCGCGGATCATGGAGGCGGTGGCGCCTTCGGTGGCAGCATAGGCGCGCAGTTCGTCCCGGTGTTCCGCCGTGAGGTGGACAGTCGGAACCGGATACTGCAGAGCGAAGACGCTGCTGGTTTCGCCCGGCTTATTGACCAGTACCATGCCGGCACCGCCTGCGTCGGCGACTTCGGTGGCCTTTTCAATCAGGGCGATTTCACCACGGTCACAGACCACGATTTTGCCGCTGACCGCTTCGGGATCGAGCGAACCGGAGGCACATATCTGTGCCTTGGGGTTGCCCTCGAGAGCGGCGTTTTCCGCCAGGATCAATGGGGTCTTATCCAGCCCGGCGTCGGAAATACTCAATGATGCACCGGTCAGATTGGCGTCGTTCCCAAGGACCACGGTGGACTGCGGCGTGTCGTAGGTGCTGTTTCCTACAGTGGTGATCCACGGGGAAGCATTATCCAGTGTCGAAGCACCCGGTCCGGAGTTGCCGGCGGAGGCGGCGACAAAAATTCCGGCCTCAGCCGCACCCAGGAAGGCTTGATCTATCGGCGACACCGTCGACTGAGCCGCTCCGCCTCCAATGGAGTAGTTGATGACATCCACACCGTCGTTGGTGGCGGCTTCGATAGCTGCCAGCAGGTCCGTCGTGGCGCAGCCGTCGTCGGTGGTGACGTCGGGGTCATTGCCCGTCCAGCAGGCCTTGTACGCAGCGATTTTGGCGGCCGGTGCGACACCTGAAATTGTTCCCATGTCGATGCCGTCCAAGTCTGCTTCAACACCGAAGTTGCCTGCAGCGGTGCTGGCAGTGTGCGAGCCATGGCCATGCCCGTCGCGCGGTGAACCGTACTCGCCGTCGGTTACCGGAGTGCCGATATTGGCGGCTCCGAATCCTTCCACGAAATACTTCGCGCCGATCAGCTTGGTACTGCAGTCGTCAGGGGTGAATTGCGCGCCCGCCTGACAGGTACCGGTGAACGTTCCGCCGTCGGCCCTGTTGAACGTGATGGTTTCACCATTCAGGTAGGGAGTGTCGGCGGAGACCTCATCGGTGAGGTCGTCGCCTGCGAAGGAGGGGTTCTCCGGAGCGATTCCGGTATCGATGACACCGACTACGATGCCCTTGCCTGCTTCGTCCGTGCCACCGATCTCTTCCCAGACTCCGCCTGAGCCCTCGGCGTCACTGCCGAGTCCGAGGAAGTCGGTGGTGCTCTGCTGGATCTTGTGCAGCTGGTTCTTTTCGACGCTGATGACGTCCTTGTCCGCTGCCAGCTTCTTGGCCTGAAGCGCCGTCATCTCCGCGGCGAAGGCGTTGACAGTCAACGTATAGTTCCGGGTCGGCTCCGCCTCAACTTCCGTGGCGACTTTCTTCTGCTGCTTCTTCAAATGCGCTTGATACTTCTCGACGGCGTTCGAGTTGGCATTGAGCTGTTTGCCGTTGCCGGGTGCCGTCGCGGGAATACCGTTCACGCCGCCGTCGTAAGAACTGGCTGCGTCCTGTGCCAGTGTCACGATGTATGTGGCACCGTCCACAAAGCTGGAAGTATCAATTGCCTGGCGCTCCGGCAGCGATGGGGATGTATCCGACGGCTGCGCGTATGCGGTTCCACCCGCCGCCGTCGCGGCCAGTGAAATGGCGGCAGTTGCGGCCATAAACCGCCCGGTGGTTCTTCTGAACGAACGCGCGGAATTCCTGGATCTCTTCTTATTCACAACTCTCCAATGGTTCGGAAGGTGGAGGCAGGTTGCGGATGCCTCAGCAATATTGCCATCGTGTCCTTCTTTGTGACGTCGGGCACAACGGGTCAATCCTACTGGCTTCCACAGCTTCTTAAGGCCAAGGCCCGCCGGGTGTGCTCGAATCCCAGCTGCCACGGCAGTCACATTGACATCATTATTGTAAATTGCTGAGCTAAAGTTTTCCTTATGGTCAATCCGATTCATCTCCGGACACTTCTGGAGGTCACGCGGTTGGGGTCCTTTGCCTCTGCCGCCAACCGGCTGGGATATACGGCGTCGGCTGTGTCCCAACAGATGTCGACGCTGGAAAAGGAAACGGGCGTTGAGCTCTTCCACCGTTCGGCGCGAAGTGTTTTGCCGACAGAGGCCGCCGTCGTAATGTCCAGGCACGCCACCAAAGTACTGTCCGACATCGACGCCCTGTTGGCCGCGACGGCCCGGACACATAAGAACACTACCCAGGAACTGCGGCTGGGAATATTTCCCAGCCTTGCCACGCATGTACTCCCCCGGCTGATGCAGATGCCGGCGTGGCATGATCTGGGAATCAGCCTGAAAGTTTCAGTTGCCGAACCGGCGGAGACGATCCAGGACCTGCGCGCCGGCGGGGAACTCGATGTGGCTCTGGTCTACCAAGTGGGCCAGACCGGCCTGGCCTGGCCTTCCACGATCAATAAGCAGTGGATCGGTGATGACGACTTCCGCGTCGTCCTGCCTGAGTCCTGGGGCATCGGTCCTGGCTCGGAAGTGAGTGCGTCGCAGCTCTCCGATATGCCGTGGATAGTCCACCATCCCGGAACGAGTGACGCCGCTGTTATTGAACGGCTCTTCGCCAGCTGCAATCTCCATCCGCGTGTTACCGCGCTGTGCGATGACTTCAACGCCAGCCTGCAGATGACGTCGGCCGGTATCGGTGGGTCGCTGGTTCCTGAACTGGCGTTGCTGAACCGGCCTCCCGGCGTCGTTGTTTTGGATGTTCCGGAAATCAGGTTGGCCAGGAACCTGTTTGCGCTGCTCATCAGCGACAAGCAGACGGCAGAGGTCGGCGTCTTTATCGACTTGCTGGCAGAGATTCTGGAAAAGCTCAATATCTCGCCGGACCGGTCGGTACGCCATCAGGATCGCGGGAAGGCACGAAAGCCGGCATGAGAAAGGCCCGCCGGCTGCGCGTTATGCACGGCCGGCGGGCCCGGTTGGCAATCCAGCCTATTCAGGCCGGTGCTTCTACTTGGCAGTCAGGCTGTCAACGTACTCCTGGTTTTCGGAGATCCACTTGTCGACAATCGGATCGTACTCATCGGTCTCGTTCTCATTGAACATGACGTTTTCGAGCGAGTAGAGGAGCTTGTTCTCCATCTTGAAGTCGGAGATCCACTGGGACACCTGCGGGTAGTCCTCCTTGAACGTGCCGGAACCGTAGGAGTAGATGCTCTCGGCAGTACCCAGAGTTCCTTCCGGATCCTTGAGGTCCTTAATGTCGAAGGCGTTGTAGGCCCAGTGTGGACGCCACAGCGTGACAACGATGTTTTCATCGTTTTCCATGGCGGACTTCAGCTCGGAGAGCATGGCAGGCGTGGAGGACGTGATGTACTCCATGTCTTCCAGGCCATAGGTCGGGATCACCTCTTCAGTGGTGGCCTTGGTCAGGCCGGCGCCCGGCTCAATCCCGATCAGCCGGTTGTCGAACGCCTCAGCGTTTTCGGCCAGCTCGGTGAGGGAATCGACGGGAGAATCGGCGTTTGTGGCGATGGTCAGCTTTGCCTCATCGTTCCAGGCGCCAAGTTCGGTGATGCTGTCGCCATGTTCCTCCAGGTAGGCCTCGTGGGTGGCCGGGAGCCAAACGTCCATGAGCAGGTCATAGTCCCCGGCTGCCAAACCGACGAAGGCAGGTCCGGCGTCGGCATACTCCAGCGTGACTTCCATGCCCTTGTCTTCGAGAATGGACTGCCAGAGCTCGGAGACAGCGACGCCCTCGGGCCAGCCGCTGAAGACGCCAATGGTGATTTCCTTGCCTTCGAGGCTGGAAGCGTTGGCATCATCGCCCCCGCCGGCCTGGTCCTCCGTGTTTGCTTCGCCCCCGCCACAGGCAGTCAATGCCAGGGCGGAAACCATTCCGATTGCAGCGATAGATGAATAGCGCTTTTTCATTTTCGTTCCTTTCCACCTGCCGTGGCAGGGTCTATTTCGAATCTTCTAGGCAGTCGACGCTGGTGTCGACGACTTGCCTAAGGTTGCGGTTAAACGGTCAAGATAAATGGCAAGAATGACGACGGCGATGCCCGCTTCCATTCCAAGTGATGTATCCACCCGGCCAAGTGCCAGGACGACTTCCCTGCCGAGTCCTCCGGCGCCCACCAGTCCGGCGATGACAACCATGGAGAGTGAAAGCATGATCACCTGGTTGATTCCGGCCATGATTGTCGGTGTTCCAAGCGGGATTTGAATCTGGCGCAGGATCCGCCACGGCGAGGAGCCGAAAGCATGACCTGCCTCGACAACTTCCTTATCGACTCCGCGAATGGCCAGTTCGGTGAAACGGACTCCGGGAGCCATTGAGAAGACGATGGTTGCGAAGATTCCGGGTACAACGCCGACGCTGAAAAACGCGACTGCGGGGAGGAGGTAGACAAACACCGGCATGGTTTGCAGGAAGTCCAGGATGGGACGGAAGATCACAGACGACGCGTCTGACTTGGCCGCCAGGATTCCCAGCGGGACGCTGATAATGATTGCCAGCGAACTGGCCAGCAGAACCAACGCGAGCGTTTCCATCGTCGCGTCCCATTGGTCGACGCCATAAATCAACAGCAGGCCCAACGCGGTCCCAATGGCAAACTTCCAGTTCTTAACCAGCCAACCTACGGCCACCAGGATAACCAGGATTAGCCAGAACGGTGGGGTCATCAAGACCCACTCAATGCCCGTATAGATAGCTGCGGAAACTACGGACGCGAAATCGATGAGGACTTGGAAGGTCGCCTCAATCCAGTCAATGCCGGTGGCGATCCAGTCACCAAGTGGTATCCGGTAATCCATTAGCGGGCACCTCCTTCGGCATGCTTGGATCCCGGTCCGGGCGCATCGAGCCCCTCGTCATCGTCCATAACACGGTTGGCGCGCCGTCCGGATCCCGGATCTTCAGTGCCTGTGGCCAGCCGCTCGCGCTGTTCCTCTTCGAGGGCTGTCAACGGTCGTTCGGGATGCGGGCCGCCGAGGGCAGCGAGAAGTGTTTCGTGGCCAAGTGTTCCCATGACATGGTCTTCGTTGTCGACGACGGCCAGGGGCCTTTCGTTATCGGCCGAGAGGCTGAAGATGTTCGACAGCAGGGTGTCAGCTTTTACTGTCGCCCTCCCGGATGCAGACGCTGATTCAAGATCGGTTGGGCTGCTGTCCATCACTGCCTCGGCGGTAAGGACCCGGCTCCTGTCCACGTCCTGGACGAACTGTTCAACATAGTGACTGGCAGGCTTGGTCAGGATCTCGTCCGGTGTGCCGATCTGCACGATCCGGCCGTCGTGCATCATCGCAATCCGGTCCCCGAGCAGCATCGCCTCATTCAAGTCATGGGTGATGAAGATAATCGTCTTGCCCAGTTCCTTCTGGAGACTCAACAGCTGTTCCTGCATCTCACGGCGGATCAGTGGGTCCAGAGCGGAGAACGCCTCATCCATCAGCAGGATGTCCGTTTCGGCGGCAAGGGCGCGGGCCAGCCCAACACGCTGTTTCATGCCCCCGGACAGTTGCGACGGATATTTTTCGCCCCATCCACCCAGTCCGACCTTCTCCAGAACTTTGGCAGCACGGTCCTCGCGCTCGGTCTTCTGCATACCCTGAACTTCGAGTGCATAAGCTGCATTGTCCAGAACGCTCCGGTGAGGCATCAGGGCGAAGTGTTGGAAGACCATCGAAACGTTCTGCTGGCGAAGCAGCCGCAGATCCTTGTCCGATACCTCCGCGAGATCGGTCTCACCTATCCGGACATGGCCCGAGCTCGCGGGCAGGAGTCCATTGAGCATACGGATCAGGGTGGATTTCCCGGAGCCGGACAAGCCCATGACGACGAAAATCTCGCCCCTTCGGACATCAAAAGAAGCGTCAATGACGGCCGCAGTGCCAAGGTTGCTCAGCTCCTCACGGCTTTGACCAGCCTTGAGCTTCTTGACTACTTCGGCGGACCTTCGGCCGAAAACTTTGTAGATGTTTTCGGCCCTCAGTGCAATATTGTCGTTCACTCTTACCAATCCATGGGTCGCCCCGGTGATTGGTATGAATCAATCCCCCGTTGCGAGCACCACTGTTTATCTGGGGGGTCGCCTTTAGGCCGCTGATTCCTGCTTCCGAACGGTGGAAACTGAATCGGCGGTCTGCTGGTGGTGGCTGCATTCAGGGGTGTAAAGCTGCTCCCTGGCTGCAGGACTCCTCGGATCACGTCTTGCGGTTCGTAAATGAGCCTAACAACAAGGCGTTCACTTTCGGCGTAACGATATGGAATCGATACCGTCAATATGCGACGCCGGTGGATGGAAACGCCCGAAAAGCCGCTAATTGTGCGGATTCAACACGTTATAGCTTCGTTACTGACCAGTAGGAGCAAGGCCGGATGATCCATGGTTTAGGCAACATAACCGGCGGATCGAGCCGTGGGAGCTATAGCAATTCGAGTCGTTTGAGCTTCTTGGCCAAACCTGCACCATCCGGCGCGTAGACCATCGGTGTATTGCTTTGGCCGCGGTTGCCATCCTTTGACCGTCCACCGGCCAGCACGGCTTCGCTGACCGACAGCTCGCGGATGGCGATGGCGGCAAGATGTCCGGGATGGCTGCGGGCGAATTCCGAGTACAGCGCTTCATCGTGCTGGCCGTCGTCGCCAATGAGCAGCCACTTAATGTTGGGGAACTCTTCGGCCAACCGGGCCAGGTTGTTGCGCTTGTGCTGGGTGCCGCTGCGGAACCATCTGTCCCGCGTGGGCCCCCAGTCCGTGAGCAGCATTGCGCCCGCCGGATAGAGATTCCGGGTGAGGAACCTGGTCAAAGTGGGAGCTACGTTCCAGGCGCCGGTGGACAGATAAATCACCGGTGCACCCCCATGGGTCTTGGACAGCCGTTCAAGCAGCACCGCCATACCCGGGGTGGGCATCCGGGCGTGTTCGTTCAGGACAAAGGTGTTCCACGCAGCGAGCAACGGCCGCGGCAGTGCAGTGACCATGACCGTATCGTCGATGTCCGTGACGATGCCCGTTCTGATCCCCGGGGAAACGATGAACACCATGGCTTCAGCGGGCTCGGACTGTCCGGTCTGCATGGTCACGGTGTGCCAGCCGGGTGCCAGCTCCGCCTTGACGACGGCATCAACCACGCCGCCCCGGTCCGCCTCCACCACATGAGTGATGCCGTCCAGGGCGATGGTGACTTTGGCCTCGCCAATGGGAATGCTGGTAAAACTCCGCCAGCCGCGGACATTGGCCCCCGTTGACTGCATCTCGCGGTGGTGCGCCGGCTGCTTGGTCAACAACGCCCGCCCAAGCACGCGCACCCAGCCTGTCGAACCATAGCCGGCGTAGGCGATCATGGCCTCGGTGTAGTCGCGCTTGCGTGCCCGGCGTTCCCTGAAATCATGAAAGGCGTCTTCCAGGCGGGCAGCGCGGTTCGAGGCCCGGGTCCGTGCAGATTCCGTGTGCGGTTTCGCATCCGTCATAGCAGTAGTCTTTCACGACGGAGGCCAGTGGCGGAGGCCGGGGAACCGGGTTTCCGCCACAGGACTAAGATCGATAGAACCGGGTACGCCTGTGGGAAGGATGAGTGTGCCGAGAATCCGCCGTGTGGCAATGCTTTCGCTGCACACATCTCCGCTGAAACAGCCTGGTTCCGGCGATGCCGGCGGGATGAACGTCTACGTCCGTTCGCTGGCTTCCGCGCTGGCAGGGGACGGGATCGACGTCGAAATTTTTACCCGTGCCGAATCAGCAGACCAGCCCGCTATCGAGGAACTGCATCCAGGGGTCCTTGTCCGGCACGTTCATGCCGGCCCGCGCGCCCGGTTGTCCAAGGAGGAACTGCCCGCGCATGTATCTTCCCTGGCCGGAGCCATGAACAGGATCAGGGCGCTGCTGGCGGATGGCCATTTCGATGCGATCCACTCGCATTACTGGGTATCGGGAATGGCCGGTCTGCTGATGACGGACCACTGGGACATTCCGCTCGTTCATTCCATGCACACCATGGCAAAGGTAAAAAACCAGCATCTGGGACCGGCCGATAAGGCTGAACCTCCCGTTCGGGTGGCCGGCGAGCAGCGCATCATTGAGCAGGCTGACCGGCTGATCGCCAATACGCAGACGGAAGCCGGCGAGCTGGAGCAGCTCTACGCAGCGGATCCCCGCAAGATCGACGTCGTTGCGCCCGGCGTCGATCTTGCCGTTTTCAAACCCGCATTCCGGGCCGCATCCAGGCGGCACATCGACGTCGAAACCGGGACCTTCCACATTCTCTTCGCCGGCCGGATCCAGCGGTTGAAAGGACCCCAGGTCCTGATCGAGGCGGTTGCGGAGCTGAGGCGCCGGCGTCCGGACCTGCCGTTGACAGTCAGCATGCTTGGAGCTGCCAGCGGTGCCGAGGCTCTCGAACTTTCCCCCATCATCGACCGGCTGGGGCTGGCCGGAACTGTCACCGTCCGCGATCCTGTCGATCCCACTGAGCTGGCACACTGGTACCGCGCGGCCGACGTCGTCGCCATGCCTTCTTTCAGTGAGTCCTTCGGCCTCGTCGCGCTCGAGGCCCAGGCATGCGGAACCCCTGTGATCGCAACCAAGGTGGGAGGACTGGCAGAGGCGGTCTGCGATGGCCGTACCGGGCTGCTCGTCGACGGCCACTCCCCCGGCGCCTGGGCGGATGCACTGGAGAGCCTGTACGACGACGGCGTCACCCGCCGGGATATGGGACAGGCCGCCTCGGTCTATGCGCAGGGTTATGGCTGGCAGCGGACTGCCCGGCTGACGGCCGCCAGCTATCAGGTGGCGGCCGGGCAGCACCGTTGAAGTGTTCACGATGATGTACGGCCATGGTCATTAGACTGGACGGCGTGAATGCACAAGAACTCGCTGAGTACCTGAACTCCGTCCGGATCACCGGCAAAATAGCCACCACCCGTGAAGTGAACGTGAAGCACATCCACTGCTTTATCGACGGCGAGATGAACCATGAATTTGGTGTGGAGTGGACGCGTGACTGGACCTACGACGACGTGTTCGACCTGATGCACCACAGGGTGGGTACCAGTTCGGATCACGAGCATCTTGAGGGACAGGACACAATCAGCGCAGAACTGTGCGTGGCCGCCCTCGACCGATTTGCCGCACGTCTGGCTGACGCGGTAGCGAAACAACAGCGTGTCCTGTTTGCCACCGGCCATCCCGCCGGGCTCCTTCCTGTGCACGCCGCATTAGCCGAAGCCGCCGGCCGGGCAGGAGCCAGTTTGGTTGAAGTGCCGGAGGGCAACAAATTCCTCGAAGGCGATATCCGGCAGATCAACAAGGTGCTGATGTGGCACCAGCACGGCAGCCTCATGCACACGCATTTGCCAATGCCGATGCAGCTAAGTCTTGAGCGGCTTGCCGGGGAAGGTGAACCAGCCCCGGATCTGGTCGTGGCAGACCATGGATGGGCAGGCTTCGCGGCCACCAGCGGCATTGACAGCATCGGGTTTGCCGACTGCAACGACCCGGCTCTGTTTGTCGCCGAAGCCCAAGGTCAGCTCCAGGTCGCCGTTCCGCTCGATGACAATGTCTGCCCCGGCCTCTACGCACCCATGGTGGACTACATTCTGCAGCAGGCGGGGTTGAACGCCTAAGGGCCAGCCGTTACTAACGCCCTGTTGGGTTAGGCACAAAAAAAACCGCTGGAACCGAAGACCTTGCCTTTGGTTCCAGCGGTTTTATTCCGTGGAGCTGAGGGTGTGTGGACTCAAGACATCGTTCACCTATGTCCTGGGACATCGTTCCGATCGTGAATGACGTCAGAATCCGGTCCCGACCGGGCGGACTGATCCTTCATCTGAAGACTCGGGACATCGTTCCCCGTCGTGGCAGCGATGGATGTCTCGGGACATCGTTCACGATTTGA